>JBILFC010000010.1:0-24446 GCA_044351785.1 Bdellovibrionota bacterium | reverse complement strand
GAAATAAGAAATCCTTAGCAATATTAGGTGGCGGGGAGGATAAACTTAAAAGACAAAAAGAAAAGGGCAAACTAACTGCCAGAGAAAGAATAGGAAAGTTAGTCGACTTTGGTAGCTTTGTAGAACTTGGCATGTTTGTTACTTCAAAGGAAGTAGGTTCTACCTTGGGCGACGGAGTAATTACAGGCACAGCAAAAATCAATGGTAGAAGCGTTGTAATTTTTTCACAAGATTTCAGTGTTCAGGGTGGTTCTCTTTCAATGGCTAATTCGCAAAAGATCGTAAAAGCCATGGAACATGCTGAGCGAGTGGGTTGTCCCATCATTGGGTTAAATGATAGCGGTGGGGCAAGAATTCAAGAGGGGGTAGAAAGTCTAGCTGGATATGCTGATATTTTCTTAAAGAATGTAGAGCTATCTGGCGTTGTTCCCCAAATTTCAGCAATCCTTGGTCCATGTGCTGGTGGTGCTGTTTATAGCCCTGCTCTAACTGATTTCGTTATAATGGTTGATAAAATAAGTCACATGTTTGTAACGGGGCCCGAAGTAATTAAAACTGTTACAAAAGAAGATGTAAGTATGGAGGACCTAGGAGGTGCTCATACTCATGAGGCGGTAAGTGGGGTTTCTAATCTAACTGCATATTCTGAAGAAGAATGCTTTGATCAAATTAGAAAAATTCTTTCTTACCTACCACAAAGCTTTAATAGTAAATCTCCTAGACTTTTATCTGGAGATATTAAACATAGAGAAGATCCTTCGCTGAACTCCCTAATCCCCGAAGAAAGTAATCAGCCCTATGATATTAAGGCTATAATTAATTCAATTTCTGATAAGGATTCTTTCTTTGAACTGCAAAGCGAATATGCCAAGAATATCGTTATAGGATTTTCAAGAATTAATGGATATCCGGTCGGAATAGTTGCCAATCAACCGATGCATCTAGCAGGTTGTCTTGATATTCAAGCAAGCACTAAGGCTGCTAGATTTGTAAGAACTTGTGATGCATTTAATGTTCCTCTTATAACCTTAGTTGATGTTCCAGGCTTTTTACCGGGAACCAAACAAGAATGGGGTGGAATAATCCGCCACGGAGCTAAATTATTATATGCATTTGCTGAAGCGAATGTTCCTAAGATTACTGTAATCTGTAGAAAGGCTTATGGCGGAGCTTATGATGTGATGAGTTCAAAGCATTTAAAAGGAGATTTAAATATCGCATTCCCTTCAGCGGAGGTTGCGGTTATGGGTCCCGAGGGTGCTGTAAAAGTTATCAAAAGAAAAGAAATTGCTGAGGGCGCTAGTGAAGCAGAACTTGTAGCAAAATATAAAGCGGACTTTTCTAATCCCTGGCAAGTGGCGGCTCTCGGGTATGTTGATATGGTAATTGAACCTAGCTCACTTAGAACCTACCTTAGTGAAGGCTTAGAATTCTTACAAACTAAAAATGTTAAAAGAATAGAAAAAAAGCATGGAAACATCCCTCTCTAAAGAAGAACTGGAATTGGATTTAAGTCTGGAAGAAATTGCAAGTATAGGTGCATATTTATTGAGTCTCTACTCTCCTGAATTAACAAGTAAGGATAGTTAATGAAACTTAATGTAAATGGTAAATCCGTAGAAGTTAAAGTTCAGAGAGTTTATTCTCGCGGAGTTTCATTTGAAATTAACGGTAAAAACTATTTTGTAGAAAAAGAACTCTCAGGTTCAGAATATACCTCTCAAGCATCCCCTAATCCGACCACATCAAGATCCAATAAAAAATCTGACGGCAACACAATCTCCGCCCCAATCTCAGGCCTGATAACTAAAATACTAGTAAAAAAAGGTGATCAAGTAACGGAAGGACAAGAACTCCTAATCCTCGAAGCCATGAAAATGCAGAATAAGATCTATGCAACAAGAGATGCTGTTATAGCGGAAATAAATGTTAATGAAGGGGTGGAAGTTAGTGAGGGGGATGGATTATTGACCTTGGGCGAGGGGTAGGACTTCCCCTTGTAATGAGTACATTAAAGCCGGGGAAATCCTACCCCTCGCCCAAGGTCCAACTTTATCTTAAAAAACTCTTAACATTGCACAATAATTGTGCTACACTAATACTAAACCAGCTAAGATACTGATATGACTAAGAACATCACATTAAAAATCGACGATGGCCTCATAAAAGAGTGCAAAAGGATCGCTCTTGAAGAGGATAAATCTGTATCTCAATGGGTTAGTGATCTTATTGTGCAAAATTTAATTAGAAAGAAGTCATTTGATGATGCTAGGGCTAAGGCACTTAAAAATCTTTCTAAATTTGATCTAGGTAGTGCGCCCATAAGTAGAGACGACCTTCATGACAGATAAAAAGGTATTTGTAGACACGAACATACTTATCTACGCCCACGATAAAAGCGCTGGAGAAAAAAATAAAAAAGCTGAGAAACTTGTCAGAGGCCTATGGTCAGGAAAATTGTTACCGTCAATTAGCGTACAAGTCCTACAAGAATTTTATGTCAACCTATCTAAAAAAGGCATCAAACAAAACCTCGCTGAAGACACAATCTCAAGCTACTACGAATGGGATCTAGTTTCTAATGATCCATATCTACTTAAGGAAGCTTTTGGTCTCCAGAAGAAATTTATACTCTCCTTTTGGGATGCAAATATCCTCGCCGCAGCAATTAAATCTAAAGCAAGCGAACTCTGGTCAGAGGATTTCAATACTGGGCAGGCGTATGAAGGAATCATCGCAGTGAATCCACTGAAAGAATAACAAAATAAAAATAGATGAGATAAAAACCTTAAAAAGACGGTGTAACCGAGTCATTGCCTCGGCTACACACGTTCCAATTTCAATTACCAAACTTGCCACAAAACCATGCTGCAACTTCTGTAATAAACTGTTCATGGCCCGTCGACTTGTCAGGGATCTGAAATTTAGCACCCTCATTATCAGAGCTATCTTTAATCTCCATGTGTTGCCAATGAAAGAAGCCACCGAACTTATAGGCAATCTCGCCAACTCTGAAAGTCCCACAATCCTCATCACGACCATAGAACCCTTGAAGACCATTCACAGTCTCCTTAAGAGCTCTACAAACAGCCCAAAACAATACAGACGAAATGTCGTTTTCACCCTCTCCATAACCGAGGAGTGCATTCCTAAAATTGAAGAATGCTATAAACTGCAACTCTTTGTCTGAATAAAAAGTCAAAGAAACAAGACTTTCAAAATGCGTTTTCATTGAGAGACTGCGACTCTCAGCCAACTGAGAAGTTTTAAGAGTTGGCTCCCAGCGTCTTTCGGGAAGCTCCAAAGAGTCAAGATAACTCTCTAAACTAGCACTACCTTCAAGCATAGCCTGCAATGGCGCCATATCTCCGGCAAATCCAGCTTTAATAGCAGCCACGATTCCCTGCAGACGCTCTGAGCATGCTTTCTCTCCTGTCGTAACAAGGCCCTGTTCCCCAATTTTCGCCCATTGCTTGCCAAACTCAGGCAAAAGAAATTTTTCAATACAGGGTCCTTCCACCGCGCCTGACAACGAGACTAACAATGAGTCAAGCTGAGCATTGCTCAAGTAAGGAGCCAAGGCTGAACACAAGTACTGCAAATCAAGCTTAACAATGTTCATCGTAACAACCTACCTCTCTACAAAATTGAAGTTAACAATCCAGTCACCAAATGCTTAACAAAAACATCCAGTGACTGAATCTACTCCACCTGAAAACCTTATCTCATCTACTCTTATTTGAATTTACAATAAAAACTATAGTTTAATCTTCACAAAGTCAAGAATCCCTAAAATTACAAGTAATTATGAGATTTAACGAATATGACTTTTCTAAATCCCACTTTTCCGGCTTTAATGTACTCATTACAAGGAAAAGTGGGATTGAGAAAAGTCACACTACCCACTCCACTTCTTTAAAAACATCAAAGCCTTTTTAAGCTCGGGCTCGGATTTGAGAAAATCATTAATATCTTTTAAGTCTCTAACTGCTTGGATATAACCCTTAGTAATTTCTTTTAAATCACTCTTAGTATCTTTAGAAATTGAACTAGATACTTTCTGTTTCTTCTCACGTGGTGCACCGGACAAGGCATCTTTAATTGGTTTAAAATACTCAAATAACTCATCCCTACTAACCCCTGAATCAAGAGTACGAATAAAATCCATCGCCTCTCTAGCATCAAACACAATCCAACTCCCAGCACCACCAATCCCCACAGCGCTACTTGAATCAAGCTCATCTAAATTATCTCTGATCCAATTTACAGCCAAATCACAAGCCTCGTTTTCTTCATGGCCCGAATGCCCCTTAACATGCTCGACTTGAATATCAGTGCCTTGAGTTAAAGCTAAGAATGAACGCCACAGTCCCTGATTCTTAACAGGATCCTTACTAGCTGTACGCCAACCATTAGAAATCCAATTATTAATATACTGAGTAGCGCTTTTAATTGCATACTGACTATCAGAAACCCAATGAACAGATTTCGGAGTTTTACCAGTAATTATTTGTGCCAGATAAAAACCAACTAAGCCAGAAAATATCTCACCCTCATTATTGGTGGCTTTACCTAAGAAGGATACCACCTGAAAACGATCTGCCCCTAAATCAAGAATAGTAGCTCCAGCACCATTCCCCGATCCATTCGTTCCACCATCGCTATAAACTGTTACACTCATTATTTCTTAGCATCAGAGAAAGTATAAATAGCATCTTTAAATCCTAATACGCTTAGATATGAAAGCTCATAAAGCGGATTTAAAGCCGTGCTAGATCGTTTTTTTATAGGGAATACAATTAAAACTTCTAATTCATCACCTCTAGGGGAAATCTGATAAGTCTCTATAATCTCCCCACTTGTGTTAGTTACTTTATATCTAGAAGCTTCTACAAGCTCTTCTCTTTTTAATAGTAACATCTCAATACTACGCTCAGAAATATCTTTCTTTTTCTCCGAGTCCTTAGATTCCTTAGGCGCCACTATCTGTGAAATCTTATCAAGTTCTGCCCTATCAGAAGGATTCTCCAACAAGCGAAGCCTCTCTGGACGAAACCATCTTAACTTACTAATTTCATCCTTAACCTTCAGTTTAAAAATAATCTCATTCTCATTAACTTTAACCTCATTCACGCTGATAGCGTGGGCATTAGGAATCCCTCCAAACTGCACTTTCCTCTCGCTCCATAGTAAAGTAGCAGAAAGAACCAATACCGCTAGCACAGGAACCCTTAACCCAAAAGGAGGAACAAAAGTTAAACTCACCTTTTCTGGCAACTCTCTTAACTCTACTTCTAATTCCTGCTTCTCCTCAGGCTCTAACCTTGAAAACAAAACCCATACGATATAAACATGAAGATACATATCACATGCCCACTCTAAAACCTTTTGCAAAATAATTGCCTTAAAATCAATTAAAGGATCGGCTAAGAATAAAGAAAAAAATTCAGGTAAAACCCTTCCAATCCATATTGCAAATACTAATGCAACCGAAAGAGATAAGTTCTTAGTTGCAAAATCAATACTACGGTTAAACCCAACCCGCCATACAGCCTTCCCCATGAACATTTTCTGTGGTGGAAGTTCAGGTCCCATCTCATCAAAAGGATCAAAATCATCCTGTGAATCATCTTCGGAAACTGGCTTCGCAAAAAATTCAAATGCAACTATATAAGGAGCCCAAATAAAAAACACTAAAAGAAATAAGATAGGAAACGGAGATGCCTCGAAGAAATTAAATGATGCTTGAGTACATATCAACAATAAAAAATAGCTTAAAAAAACTTTAGGCACACTTTCAAAAGGCTGGACTCCTAGATCGCGGAAAATAGATCTCTTTTCATCTAACTTCTTTTTTCTATTTAAAAACCAATGTACTGAAAAATTTAAGACATAGGCATCTAGAAATAGGATACAAGTTTCTATTAAAAAATGTTGTTTCGGTTCAAGCATCCTAGAAAACTTAAACCACTCTCCCGTAATAATACCGAATAGACTAAGAATGCCTACAGGCAGTAAAGCCTTTAAACCCATCAATATATCTGTATGGGGATTCTGTTTTACAAAAGTTATCGATGAGTCAGAATTAAGATCTTGCATTTCACGTAGTCAATTTAAATTAAGAGAACCTTTTAAATCTTACTTACCAAAGATACAATCAACTTATAATTCCAGACTAGAACAGTGCCTTAATGCAGACACGCATTAAATTCAAGTACATAAGTCCTAATAAATGCCTAGTATTTGTAAGCCATCCTAATTCATGAGATAACTACGATTTTATTGTTTATTTATAGATCCCTTAACATTCACCTAAATGAATAGATTAATATCCAACACCGATATCCTAGATAGTCTTAAAAACGTAGCTGACATTAGATCACTAAGCGTCACAGAGCTTGAAACCTTGTGTAAAGAACTTAGATGGGATCTCATCAATAGAGTTAATCAAGTTGGAGGACACTTTGCTTCTAGCCTCGGCGTAACAGAACTTACAGTAGCACTTCATTATGCTTTTAACACTCCCACAGACAAACTAGTGTGGGATGTAGGGCACCAGGCCTATGTACATAAAATCCTTACTGGCAGAAGAGAGGAAATGGCCAAGGTAAGAACCTTCGGTGGAATATCTGGATTCCCCAAAAGAGATGAAAGCGAATATGACACCTTTGGAGTAGCACATGCAGGTACAAGTATCTCCGCTGCTCTAGGAATGCTTGAAGCACATGAAAGATTACCAAATGGAAATAAAGACCTTAAATCAGTTGCAATCATAGGTGATGGGGCGATGACATCCGGCATGGCCTTTGAGGCACTAAATCATGCAGGCCATATTCATAAAAATTTAATAGTGATCTTAAATGATAATGAAATGTCCATTGCCCCAAATGTCGGAGCACTTAGCTGGGCTTTTTCTAGAGCAGTTACGAATAAATTTACTACCTCCGCTAGAAAACACTTTAAGAGTTTAACAGAAAAAGGTCTTATACCTAAAACATTTTACCGCGCTTTAGATAAGGCCGAAGAAGCAACTCAAGGATTCTTTTCAACTCCTGCGATGCTCTTTGGTGCATTTGGTTTTAGATATCTTGGACCAGTTGACGGCCATAATATTGAACAATTAATTGACACCTTTGAAAGAGCGAAGAATCAAGATGGCCCAGTACTAATCCACGCACTTACAACTAAAGGTAAAGGTTATCAGCCTGCTGAAGATGATCCTGTTAAGTATCACGCTATCTCAGCCAATCAACTGACTAAGAAATCAGATGAACTGCTAAACGAGCAAACTGTTGCTAAAATAAAAGAACTTCATCCGAAACTACCCTATACAAAAGTATTTGCTCAAACCATGGTTGAACTTTGCAAAAAAGACCCCCTCATGGTTGGTATCACTGCCGCTATGCCGGATGGAACTGGATTAATTCAGTTATCAGAAGAAATGCCTGAAAGGTTCTATGATGTAGGAATTGCAGAACAACATGGAGTAACATTCGCAGCTGGATTAGCATGCGAAGGAATTAAACCCTTTTGCGCGATATACTCGACCTTTCTTCAACGTGCTTACGACCAAGTTATTCATGATGTTTGCATTCAAAACTTACCAGTTAGATTCATAATGGATAGAGGTGGGCTAGTTGGATCAGATGGACCTACTCACCACGGAGTATTCGATCTATCATACATGAGAGCTCTACCTAATATGTGCCTTATGGCACCTGCTGATGAAGTAGAATTACGAGATATGCTTTATACAATGAGCGTATATGAAGCAGGTCCGAGCGCCTTACGATATCCAAGAGGTAATGGTATTGGAAAGGACATAAGTCGGGAACCGATATTACTTGAGATCGGCAAGGCTTCTGTTTTGGGCACCAAAGGTGAAGAATTAGATATAAACAATCTACCATCTGGAGATATTGCAATTATTGCTATTGGAGCAATGAATCAACCTGCACTTGAAGCGTGCTCAGTCTTAAACGCCCAAGGACTAAATACTGTAGTTTGCAATGCGAGATTTGTTAAACCACTTGATACTAAAACAATCTCTGTACTTGCCGAGAAATTCAGTTTATTAGTTACCGTTGAGGACAATGCTCTAATGGGTGGCTTTGGAAGTGCGGTTGGAGAGTTTTTACAAGACGCACAGATCTTTACCCCCCTATTAAGGCTAGGCATTCCAGATCAATTTATAGAGCACGGAACTCAAGAAGAACTCTATGATATGTTAGGTTTAAATGCTAAAGGTATTATTAAGTCTGCACTTGAAACATCAAGGCAACTCGGTGTAAAGCATACTCTTAAAGCTATAAATGCCTAATTAATAAATTCGGCATAAATATTGAAAGGATTTATGATTGACGCAAGTAACGTTTCTATTCTTAATTCTTACAAACGCTTCCCGATTGTTCTAAGACATGGTCAAGGATCAGTGGTTTATGATGAAGATGGAAAAGATTATCTAGATTTCGGCGCAGGTATTGCAGTTAATTCCTTAGGTCATAATCATCCTAAGATCGTTAGAGCCATAAGCGAACAAGCCAGTAAAATTATTCATGTATCTAATTTATACTTCACAAGAGCGCAACTCGATTTAGCAGATAAATTAATTAGTTTAATTGCGCCGGGGAAAATTTATTACTCTAATAGTGGTGCGGAAGCTAATGAATGCCTAATTAAGCTTGCAAGAAGTTATGGATCGAAAGAAGGGAGATTCGAAATAATCACTACAGATAACTCCTTTCATGGACGAACCATGGCTGGGATTTCTGCCACTGGTCAGGAAAAAGTCAAGAAAAGTTTCTATCCCCTACTCCCTGGATTTAAACACGTTGCATACAATGATGCTAACGCTCTTGAATTCGCAATTTCAAAAGACACGGTTGCTGTTATGATTGAAGGTGTTCAAGGAGAAGGCGGTATTATTCCTGCTACTCCTGAGTATCTACTAAAAATAAGAAAAATATGCGACAAGCATAACTTACTGTTATTCATAGATTCTATCCAATGTGGGTTTTACCGAACTGGCAATTTTCTTAGCTACAATACGATTCTCGGGAAAACTGATTTTCTGCCAGACGGTATTTCAATGGCAAAAGGTCTAGGAGCTGGACTACCCATAGGAGCTAGCTGGATCGCAGATAAATTTACTTCCTACTTACCTCAAGGTAGTCATGGAAGCACTTTTGGTGGTAATCCATTGGTCACTCAGACCGCACTTACTGCGATAAACTTAATTGAGAATGAAGGCATACTAGAAAATATAAAAACACAAGGTAACTTTCTTAAATCTTCTTTAAATAGTCTTCTAGAAAAATTCCCTAAGCAAGTAAAGGCAGTAAGAGGGCTTGGACTTATGTTGGGAATAGAATTCAATGATATTGATAAGCCTACTGACATGGCAGACCTTACTAATGCGGGATATTTAAGTTATCTAGCCATGAAAGAAGGGCTGCTTTTAGTGCCAGCTGGCTCTAATACATTAAGATTTGTTCCAAGTTACATAGTCACTAGAGAAGAATGCGAAAAGGCAATTAGCATACTTGAAGCTCTAATCAATAAGCTTGATAATTAAGTAGTGGAAGTTCAAGATACTGAAAAATCTCGTGAGATAGAGAGAATACATAGAGTATTCTCTAAACTACACCTAGAGGAAGTAGAAGCTCAGAAACTCCTATCAGCACTGTTAAAGGGAGATAGTAAAATCCCTGTATCCTTATCTATCAAAAATTCTTCTAGTTCTAGCTCCCTACCTTTACCGAACTGGATACCTGAAAATTTGAAACAATACTTAAGCTTAAGCATACCTGATGAACCTGAGTACACCCTAGACCTTTCATCTATCTTTATGCTTAGCCCGCTTGGTATGTTAAACGAAGAATTTAATGCCAACACAGTGCTCGACGTCTGCTCGGCTCCTGGTGGGAAATCCATACTGACTTCACTTTTACTAAAACCTAAAACAATCTGGGCAAATGAGAAGTCAAAAGAAAGATACTTTAGACTTAAAGAAAACATACAAAGACTTGGATTAAAGAACTTAATACCATTAAACTTTGATGCAAGAGATCTTAGAGATACTTCTGACTTCTCCGCTAATTTAGTTTTAATAGACGCACCCTGCACAGGACAGTCTCTATTAGGAAAAGGGTTTACTAACTTTAGTGCATTCGGAAATCCGCAGATAAAATCTATTTCTGCAATACAAAGAGGGATACTAAGTGCGGTAAAAAGCAAAGTAAAAGAAAACGGATTTCTTCTGTATTCAACCTGCACATTCTCTAAAGAAGAAAATGAAGATAATATTAAATGGTTTTTAAAAAAGAATGATAACTTCGAAACGATTGAAGTCGATTCTCTAAAAAATTATCAGTCCAATCTCACAGAAGAACATTGCTATAGATTATATCCGCATTACAAAGAGGGAGCAGGAGGATTTACTTGTCTACTAAGGAAATTAAACTAACTAGAGAAATCTACGTAAACTTCTACTCTATTATTAAGCCTAGATCCGTCGCCTTCCACTGAAGTAACTAAATCGCCAACTTGTTGTAAATTCTTAACCCCATCAAGCTTTAAGGAGGTTCCATCAACTTCGTCCTTTTTAATATACTGCTGAGGAATGCCGTAACTTAGAAGTAAAGTCTCGACTGTTTTTACTCTTGCTTCTATCAACTCTTGATTTGTGGTCTTAGTCTGAAAATCAGTGCTAAAGCCTTTAAGCTTAACAGTATAGGAACCTATTCTTTTATTCCTTACATGACTTGCTAGTTTTTCTAAACGAAGTACATTTGCTCTAAGTAAACTGGCTCTTTGTTCATCGAAAAATACTTCAACAAAGGGTGTATCGTTTTCATTTTCCTTGGCTGAAATACTTTTATTGATATCACTTTGCACTCGATTTATCTGAGCTTGATTATAAGATGACATACCTTCTAAGGAAGCCAATCTTCTCTCAGCCTTTAACTGATACCCTTCTGCCACGTCATGTCCAGCTCCAGCAATAAGACCAGATGCTAAGCCCATTCCCGCTCCGATTGCGATTCCTGGACCAATTGGTGATGTTACCTGATTACCAATTATAGCCCCAGCTCCTGCACCCCAACCTGCTCCTAGTATCCCACCGACAAATGTCTTATCAGGCCCACTCACTGGGGCACATGATGTTAGTAAGAAAGAACCTACTAATAATGAGCAGGTCAGCTTTGATTTAAATTCTTTAAATTTCATAGAATAACTTTAATTTATCTTACTCTTCTATCAAATATAGATGCCATTTAACCAATGAAAAATATACTCGATCTATTTTATCTTAATTATTTCTCTCACTGCCTTAATATCAGCCTCAATAATCGGATATTCTCCTCTATTCTTTAATATTGGATTTGGATCCTTCAAACCTGTACCAGTTAAAATACACACTATTTTCTTCTGATTTAGACTTTTTTCTTTTATGAGATTTCGGAGACAAGCGATAGTTCCCGCACAAGAAGTCTCAACAAATAATCCTTCCTCCCTAGCTAGATCCATTTGAGCTTGAATCATATCAGCATCATTTGCCTCTAAGCACATGCCTTGAGTAGAATAAATCGCATCGAGTGCCTTAATTCCGTCCAAGGGGTCATTTATCGCAATCGCACTTGCACAAGTATTGGCCTTTTCAATTGGCTCGACTGTCTTTTTACCTTTTGTAAATGCCTGATAAATTGGATTAGCACCTTCTGCTTGTATTCCAATTAAATGCGGGACACGATCAATAATTCCCAACTCATGATATTCTTTAAAGCCTTTATAGTAAGCTGTAATATTTGTCCCACATCCTAGTGGTACTACAACGATATCAGGAACTTGATAAAGTAGTTGCTCTACTAACTCAAAGGCTCCTGTCTTTTGTCCCTCTGTTCTAAATGCGTAATCTCCTGCTAGATAGAATCCGTACTCTCTTGCCGTTTCTTCTGCGAGCTTTGCCGCTAGTCCGTATCCGCCTTTAATTTCGATAATTTTCCCGCCGTAAGCTATTACCTGCGCTAGCTTTGATGGTGGTGTCCCTTCAGGAACAAAAACGTAGCATGGTATTCCTGCTCTTGCTGAATAGCACGCACAAGATGCTGCCATATTACCTGTACTTGCTAGAACTATTGCCTTAGCACTGTGTTCTTTTGCAACACTTGCTTCAAGTGCTGAGCCTCTGTCTTTAAATGATCCTGTTGGATTTTGTCCTTCAAGTTTAAAATAAATATCCGCGCCAAATTCTTTTGCGATAACTTTACTTTTGATTAAAGGAGTTTCACCTTCTCCCAAAGAAACAAATTTACCGTAATTGCTAACTGGCATTAATGGAAGGTACTTGGAAACAAATGGCGGGGACTTTTTAAAGTAATCGAAGTTAATCTTTCTCTTAACCTCACTCATATCCATGACTACTTCCCATGGCTTCCCCTCTTTACCCGTAAAGACTAAAGAGTCTGGGCTAACAACTTCACGTGATTGAAAATCTAAAATTGAATACATCTTATAAAAGTATAAAGTTGGTTCACTACTGCCCTGCCCTCTTAAGATGCCTTAAGTGACTGAAAAGGGGAAGATTATTTTACCTGATTTTTGGCTTGACTTGTTATCATTGAGGTCCTATAATGATAACATGATTAGGACACAAATTTCATTAGATAAAAGTGAATATGCTGAGGCCAAGAAAGTGGCTAAGGAAATGGGCATGTCCCTAGCTGAATATTTCAGAAGAGCCTTACAGAACTTTCTACCTAGGTCAGATAAAGCTCCTTGGATGAAATATCAGGGGTTGGTTGAAAGCGGTAGGACTCAGTCCGATGAAGAGTTCGATGAAATTGTTTATGGAAGTAAGTGAAGGCTCAAGCTAAGCTCGCATACGTAGATAGCTCTGCTTTCATAGCCTTTTTAGATCGATCCGATTCACATCATTCTCTTTTTGCGCTTTTATTTTCGGAGGCTCAAGCACTTATAACTTCTAGCCTTGTAATTGCGGAATGTCATGCTTGGTTTTTAAGAAGATATGATAATTATAGAGCGTTACAATTCTTAAATTTCATTTCAGACCTCACACCCCTTAAGATAAATTCATTTAACAAAGAGGAAATTGAAGCCACTCACCAACTTGTTAAAAAATTTAATGATCAGTCTCTTACCTTAGCTGACGCTCATGGAATTTCTCTTATCAAATCTCTGAAAATAAAACATTGTTGGTCTACCGATAAACACTTTCGTCTGTCTGGCGTTCCTTTAATTATAGATAGTTAGCCATCTCCACCCTATGTCCTATTTTGGACTAGACAAGGCCAATATTGTTTGATAATAATTTTAGACCTCACTAATTTTATACTTTTAATCATAACTTTAGTTAGAGCATTGCAGTTCTTTTACAATTAAATCTGGGAAGAAGCGAAAACATACGAGTCTACTAGACTGGGCCTAGTGGCAGGGTCTTTAGGCTCGTTTGGAGTTATAAGGTTTTTTTATTTTTAATTAACAGGAAGGATGGAAGAAGGGAAGAGGTGTTAGGAAGGAAGGAGAATTTTGTTTCGGGAGTGTACCTTTAAGAATTTATAAAAGTTTTTAAAGGTTCACTACCGGAGATCGGATTCTCTGGACTCCTAAGGCATAGGAGCTTTTTATGCCAAAACCGCTCATGAGGAAATATGAGCCATGACAATTCAGTTTTGCACCACGTCCCTGCCACCTGTAGTGACGGTCATTCCAGCAGAGGCAAGTTGCCCTGCTTTGGCTGTCGAATTTGGACGTCTTTTTCAAACACTGGAGCGAAACCGGGTACTCAACGTCCCTCGCACCAGCCTGATGACCGACGGGAATAGCCGGATCACCCGTTGGCATCAAATGATGAAAAAGAAAAGAACCTAGGCAACACCCAAGCGTTAGCTGCAAGTACAACGTGTGCTTGCAGCTATTTTCATTCACTTTTTTAAAAGACTCCAAACGAGGTCTTTTCGCTTCTAACATTTTTCATTTTGCAAGCTCTTGTCCTTGGTTTAAAATCTATGAATTTAAATTATGGCCAACGCATTTTTAATATATCCAAATCAGCTATTTGAAGAGTGGTTTCTTGAAAATCCGTCTTCAATTGCCATTCTAATTGAAGATCCTTTATTTTTCTCTCAGTATAAATTCCATAAAAAGAAACTAGTTCTTCATAGAGCTTCGATGAAATGCTTTGAAGATAAATTAAAAGATACGTTTAGAACTCTTTATATAGAATTTAATGAACTTAAGCATTCTTCAGAAATTGGAGAAATTTTAAGTAAAAACAAAATTAAAGAAGTAACTTTCATTGACCCATGCGATGATTGGTTAGAAAGTAGATTAAAAGCTGGTTTAGAGAATCACGAAATTAAATTCATAAAAAAACCTAATTCGAATTTCCTAACTCCCCTAGACTGGGCAGATAAAATAATGCCACCATCAAGTAAAAGCTACTTCTTTACAAGCTTCTACATAGAACAAAGAAAACGTCTAAAAGTTCTAACTGAAAAGGACTTAAAACCAGTTGGAGAGAAATGGAGTTTTGATTCAGAAAACAGAAAAAAACTTCCTAAAGATTTAATCCCACCGCCTCCCCTATCCTTTAAAACAAACAAATACGTCTCTGAAGCAACAAATTATGTAGACCTTAATTTCGCGGAAAATCCTGGAACTACAACTGATTTCAATTATCCAATTACTAAAGAACAAGCTCTAGAATCTCTAATGCATTTTCTAGAATATAAATTAGAACTCTTCGGCATTTTTGAAGATGCGATTTCTAGCGAACATACATTTAATTTCCATTCGCTATTAACGATTCCCCTAAATATAGGCCTGATTAATCCTGACCAAGTAGTAAAAATCACTTTAGAATACAGCAATAAAAACAAAATCCCACTTAACTCTCTTGAAGGCTTTATCAGGCAAGTCATAGGTTGGAGAGAATATATTAGGATAATGTATTTAAGACTTGGCAGAAAACAAAGAACTTCTAATGCTCTTAACTTCACAAACCCAATGCCTAAGCTTTTCTACTCCGCACAAAGCCCACTCCCGCCATTAAATAAAAGCATAGAAAGAACTATTGATCATGCATACTGTCATCATATTGAAAGATTAATGATTCTAGGTAACATGTTTCTTCTATGTGAAATCCATCCTGATGAAGTTTATAAATGGTTTATGGAGATGTTTATAGATAGTTATGATTGGGTCATGGTACCTAACGTTTATGGCATGAGCCAGTTCTCTGATGGAGGTAAAATAGTTACAAAGCCATATATCAGTGGATCTAACTATATTAAAAAAATGAGCGACTATAAAGACGGACCTTGGACTGATATCTGGGATGGCCTTTATTGGAGATTCATAGATAAACACCGATCCATCTTTCTCTCTAATCCCCGCATGGGCCTGATGCCAAGGCAGTTTGATAAGATGGATCGAACTAAAAAAGATAAGCTCTTGCGTTCAGCGGACTCATTTTTATCTGAACTTTTCAACTAGTTAAGCTCCAAGGATAGCAATTGACACACAATTATGATAAGGTACCCTGCCTAATTAAATCCTAGTCCCCTCAAGGACTTACATAAGAGTAGAAGGTAAAGGTAAAAAGCCTGCTTTCCCTAATGAGTGCTAACACTAGCTCTTTTTAGGGAAAAGAAGGCTCAAAAAGGTTTTTGAGCCATAGATAGCGACCTTTCGTAGGAGAAGAGTAGTGGGAACGCAAAATGAACCTGACTTCCTCAAAAAAACTCAACGACAACCTGGTGCTAATGTCGAACCGCCGGGTGATTCCAATGGAGATACTAATTGTGATACGAGAATTCCACCTACGCATCCTGAATATCCACATGCAGGAGATTTGTTCAGAGTAACTCCTCACCGTCCTATAGGGATAGATTCATGGCCCGTTGAGGACGAATGATAAAAAAGAGTACGTCCCTACACGCAGGTTATACCAGAAGGTCTGGGCCTGCTTTTCTTACTTTTTAGAATAAAGAGGCAGAGCGCGTGCT
Source organism: Bdellovibrionota bacterium (assembly GCA_044351785.1). GTDB lineage: Bacteria > Bdellovibrionota_C > UBA2361 > SZUA-149 > DAOLCO01 > JAIYCX01. The sequence goes on along the minus strand of JBILFC010000010.1, from coordinate 8,418 downwards.
CTGCCCATGAGTTTCGCGTGATTGCTTTCACGCTTTAATAACCTTCTTTCTACTGCATAGAAGTTTAATCTCTCGCAATGTATTTTCATCAAGGAAGACCACCGCAACGCCGCCGATAGCCAAACCAAGCCACTTACTCAAAGACAATTCTTCACTAAAGAAAAAAGCCCCAAGCAGCATGCTTGCAAAAAGATACGTCCAAATCGCATACCCTTTCTTTCCCAGAATCTCATTCATCACTTTGAGCGCAATGAATCTAAATGTCTGCATAATCGGCACAATAAAACCAACCGCAATCGCCCAATATATCCAATAGCTAGAAAAATTAGCACCTCGGCTATAAATCCCACAACCCAAGCCACCAATTATTCCAAGACCAATACCAGCAACAACATTCATCTTAACTCGAGAAATAGTCTTTGCAAACTTTTGCGTAAGAAGTTCAGTCATTGCTCTATTGCATCCAATGAGCAAACTACCAACCACCCAAAAGCTTAAATATCTCGTCCCATCTTGCGAACTCATTGGAGATCCAAAAAATATCCAGACACCCAACATAAACAAGACGCTACCGAAAATACTTTTCCTGCTCAACCGACTCTCAATGAACATTCCGCCGGAGAATCTGGCAAAATGAGCCAGTAAGGCTGCAAAAACCAAGGATGAATTTCTTAAGAAACTAGAGACGGCAACATCCGCCTCTTTATATTCATATACCTTCACTCCAAGGTAAAACTGCAAAACCGAGATCAGTACAAATGCTGATAAAAACAAATAAATTTTCCGATCAACAATATTCACCTGCTTGAACGCCTTTTTTTCAAGAGGTAAAAGAGCACTCAAAAAATAGCCAAGCCCCGCAAATACCAGCACCATTGAATATTCGAACGCACCCGGATCAAAGAGCGCAAGCTTCTTACTTACAATCCCCCATACTGCCAGAAAGAACCCATCGAGAACCGCAGCACCACGACCCATGAACTTTGTGTTCACAGCACCACCCCCCGAAAAAAGCCAAATAAAAACCCTATTTCAGCAAGGTTTAAACAATTTGCAATATCAAGTCAACTTTAGCAAATTCACAATTATACTTGTTGAGTCTATTTAAGCGCTTACAAACTACATCCCATCCGAGTATACACCTTATCTTCCTTAATCACTTCAGGATCAAGGCTCGGCTCATAATCCATACATCCAGCACTTTCCATTTCATCGATCCATGTTTCGAATTCATTTACTAAAGGTAAAACCTTACCTTCTGATAACTTTTCTCTAGTCTCTGGCTTAATCTTTCCACCATCATGATAATGCGAGTAAGACTCTACAAATAATTTATCTTCTAAAATCTCTGGTGATTTTTTCGTCACCTTATTAAATATATTACTGATATAACGAGTAGTTGAAGCAGCAGCCTTATCCATATCAAAAACTTCCATACCATCCAGTCCACAAGCATGTGCAGTTTTCTTTACAAATTGTCCTAGACCTCCAGCAGAAGTCTGAGCCGCTGCAGCATCTGGATTAAAGCCTGATTCAACAAAAGAAGTTCCAAGGACAAAACTAGCCTGAGCCTTTGAAAAGCCCCTCTTCATTGACTCTTCTAGTAATGATTTAATACTCTCGCTTTTAACTTCAGGACTCGCATCACCCCACGAGCGGGAATTCCCACTTAGCTTAGACTGATTATCAACCGGCTTTTTATATAAGGAATAAGACTTAATCTGACTATCCTTAGGGGTAACCGGCTTAGAATTAGTGATAAATTTAGGAAGCACGCATTCTTTTTTTGTTTTCAAATCCATATTTTCTCCTTTTAGGGGGTTTATATGGATATCGTAGAATTTTAGAAAAATTGCACTTTGTTTGGTGAATTTAACAGGGAGAAGGGGAGAGAGGGGAGAAAAATATCTAGTTTAACCTCCCCTTACTCCCCTTCTCCCTGTTAACAACCCATGGACAGCAACCAAAAATATAAGCACATACACAATCACCGCCCCATACCTAGAATAAATCGTACCCTCGCCGTGATTTATATAATAAAAATCAGCCTTCAAAACTCCCTCTGTAAATTGATCTAAACTAGCAACAACTCTTCCAAAAGGATCTATCACGGAAGTGAATCCCGTATTAGTAGATCTCAATAGATAAGTTCTAGTCTCTAATGCTCTAAATCTTGCTAAAAGATCATGCTGCCTTGAAGCTGGAGAATCTCCGTACCAGGCATCGTTGGTAACATTTAATAATAAGTTAGCTCCTTTTTTATTATATTCCCTCGCAAGATCTGAAACTAGGTCCTCATAACAAATTAATACCCCCACTTTCCCCTGCTCAAGTTGCATCGGTTCACTCACTGGACCAACTGAAAACGCACCACCTAACTGCACAATATCCAGCAAAAATGGGAAAGTCTCAGAAAAAGGAACATACTCACCGAATGGCATTAATACTCGCTTCGCATAAGCACCAGCAATCTCTCCCCTATCTGATCTTAAAAAAGCTGAATTATAAAGATTCACATCTTTTTCACCCGGACCATATTTATTATATCCAAGAGCCCCGTAGATAAGTGGCTTAGTGAAAGTTGGATAAGGATCAAACCTCTCATCCACATAACTTCCATTAAGCATAAATGGTGACCAAGTATTAAAAACAGTCTCGGGCCATACTATAAAATCTACTTCAGGATTTTTCTCAATTTCCAGCCGTGTTAGGTCCCGATATGTATCTAAATTAGCACTCAAGTAAGACATATCTCCCTTAACTTTAGTACTTAGATTACCTTGAATTAGTAAGGCACTCCCTTTTTCAGAAATAGAAATTTGCTCTGATAAATTTTGATTTAGTGCACGCCCACAGAAATAAGTAAGGCATACACTTACACCTAACCAAAGAGCACTCTTATAAGTATTCTTTAAAGCCCCATGAATAGATTTATAAGCAAGTAAACTAATCAAAAGAACTAGAAAACTAAGCCCCCTCTCACCTATTACCTCACTTAAGGCGGTAAATTCGGTCCAACTAACAAAAAAATTCCCCAAGCCCCAAGGAAATAAACGAGGGAAAAGCAATTCAAACAACATCCAAGATATCATAAAGGCATTTGAAAGCCTTACATACTTTTTCAAGTACCTTGTTAAAAAGGATGTAAATAAAAACTGAAGGCTCGCGGAGAGTGTGTGTAGAGCTAGAATAAAAAATGCAATCCACATAGGGAATCCACCAAACCTACTCACTGTAGGCATTAACCACCACATGGCAGATGAATGAAAACCTATACCCATTACATAGAATAGGAGTGAAGTACTCTTGTTATTCTCAAGAATTGCCCAGAGAGAAGTTAATACAAATAAAACAAGTACAGGAGCCCAGAAAGTATCTGGATAAGTACAAGCAATACCAAGAGCGATACCCAGGGACAGCCCGATCAGGCTTGCCTTAGACTTACTCTCTATTTGAAGTGAAGATTTATTCAAAGAAATTAAAACTCAGAGTATTTCTAGTGTCTATAAAATGCCGAAGGAGAGACTCGAACTCTCACTCCCTTGCGAGAACCGGATTTTGAGTCCGGCGCGTCTACCGATTCCGCCACTTCGGCATATAGAACATTTAAGAAAATCGTCACAGATCCTATCTTTAAATAGCTTATTTATCAAGTACTTGCGTTAGGGGCGATTTAATAGGATTAAAGCCACCTAATTTTTATCGATAAATAATCATGACAGATCAGCAACTATCCGCAGTATTTTTAAAATTTGTTGAAATCATCAGGGCCCTAAGAGACCCTAAGACCGGTTGCCCTTGGGACAAAGAACAGACTCATGATTCATTGAGAACCTACTTAATTGAAGAATGTTTTGAGGCAGTAGAAGCGATAGATTCAGATGATCTGAATGATCTTAAAGAAGAACTAGGTGATGTACTCCTTCAAGTGGTGCTTCACGCACAAATTGCTAGTGAAAGTTCAATCTTCACAATCGAAGACGTGATTCAAACTGTCACAGATAAAATGATCAGAAGACACCCTCATGTTTTCGGCACAGAGAAAGTTGAGGATTCTGCACACGTTTTAAAAAACTGGGAAGAAATTAAAAAAGCTGAGAAGGCTTCTGAATCAAAAAGTGAAGAAGTTAAAACGCCATTTGATGGAATTCCAAAGTCCCTCCCTGCGCTACTAGTAAGTGAACGCATCGGAGAGAAAGCGGCTAGAGTAAAATTCGACTGGGAAGAAATTAGCGGAGTACTTGTGAAAGTTAAAGAAGAGTATAATGAACTCTTTGAAGCACTCGATAAAACCAGCTTTAGTACATTAACGAAACCATCATCCACTCCAATTGATACCCTACCCGGACATAGTCCAGAGAGCTTAAATAATAACCATGAAATAGGAAAAGAGCTCGGAGATTGCCTATTTACCTTAGCACAACTTGCGCGCTGGCTAGGATACAGTAGTGAATCACTACTAAGAGAAACTAACACTAGATTTATCGAGAGATATAAAAGAATGCAAGCTAGTATCCAATTGCTTGGAAAAAGGCTAAAGAAAAAATTTAGGCTCTCATCTTTAGAATCTTCGCTGGAACTCCACCAACAATAGCATTATCTGGAACATCTGCTTTAACAAGTGAATGAGCACCAATGACAACATTCTTGCCAATCTTCACTCCATCTAAAATAGTAGAGTGTGCCCCAATCCAAGAATTCTCTCCTATTATAACCCCTCGCCCCTCTTCCATTCCCTGCTCCATTATAGGCTTACTAGTATCTGAAAAATTATGATTCCCTGGGCCAATGTAACAAAAAGCAGAGATCAAAACGCTCTTACCAATTTCAATCTTCCCCTCAGATGCTATCCTACAATTAGAACTAACATTTACCCCATCAGCAAAAATAATATCCCCACCTTTTGCTAGGATTAAAGAATAGGCACCAACAAAACAACGTGCACCCATCTTAATCGCACTACCATTTCTACCATCAAGAGTTACACTCTGATCAATAATTGCGGAACTACCGAGAGATATCCTCGAAGGACTTCTGATAACCACAGATTTCTCAACTTTTGGAGACTTTGTACTCGATAACAGTATGGGTAAAATAAATCCTCTCAGACCCAAGCCTAAGATACCTGGCAAAGGAGCCACTAGGAGATAGTACAACTCCATTACAATCCATAACAATGGATTGTAATCTCCAGCTACAAGAGTAATATACTTCCCAAAGGCATTGGAGCCAGCATAGGCCTTCTGATTCGGAGTAAATGCTGTGGTAGAATTAGTTTCGGACATATGAGCCCAGTATAGCTTTTCCACCAAGAATCTCAAGCCCAACAGACTCTACAAATCTAGCATGTTTTATCTCTGATATTTGACTTTTTAAACATATTTCTTGGTGCTATAAAGCACTTCTTTAAACTTAAGTACTCTACAAGTGAATAAACTTTTCTTACTTCAAAGATTCCCCGTTTTAAACGGAATAGCTTTCGGCCTTGGAATATTATTTTTTACACTTTGGGAAGTAAAGTTTATTACTAATGCAGATCCAGCTAATCATGGATTCATCCTTGGTTCTATTCCTTCCCTAATAATAATTATAGTAAGTGGCATCTCAATAATTCCTGTCTTAAGTAAAGACTCTAATACTTTAGTAGTGAACCGATTCTCTACAGCTCTAATATTCTGTTCTTTTATTTTCTTACTTACTAACTGGTCGTATACCAATTTCGGATTTCTTCCAGATTCTCATATTGCGCTTAGTGCGATAATAATTTCTTTGGTTTTATTCTTTATAGGCATAAGATTAAAAAGTGAAGATAAAACTTGGTCGTTCTTTCTAGTCTTAACTTCAGCAATTTTTATAGCTAGCTTCTTATTATTTAATAAATTCAATCCTCTATTCACCGATGACCATGGGCCTGTACTTTATAGGCTACAACTATTAAAAGACAATTTCCCAAATATTCCAGTATATAATACTGACTGGAATGCTGGATATGATTGGAGAGATTTCTTCGCAACTGGAATCTTAAATGTATTCGCCATCTTCTCACCCTTGATATACTCCCTCCCTATTACTACTGCTTATGCTCTGATAATTCCGCTTACCTTGTTTCTCATCCTTCCTCTCGCCTCCTATCTCGGTGCAAGAGTACTTACTGTGAATAAAACCGGTGCATCAATTTCTGCACTTCTAGCCCTGACTAGTAGTTCTTTATGGTATAAATGGGGGTTAAGCTACGGTTCAATGGGCTTTGTTTGCTCAACTGCACTAATTTCTCTTACATACGCAACCCTACTGTCTATTTTACATAAAAGCGATAAGTTAACTTGGAAGAATGTCATTCTTACTATCTGCTTAGTGTCTTTAACAATCAGTTGGACTGCTCAAGGGATAACATTAATCCCGTTGCTTCTCTTAGCAGCTACTAAATTTAAACTTCTTTTTACCAATAGGAAGATACTAGTCATTGCCCTCGGTACGATCCTTATCAATAGCCCTTGGATAATAGCATTTTTAAAAGTCAGCAAGGTAACTTCATTTGTTCAACCGTCTGGTGAGAAAGCCTCAACCATAATGGGTATGAGAGTCGGAGATAAGATTGAAAATGTAGAACCTGCAATTATTCGGGCTAAAAAAGGCAAACTAAGCATTAAGGAATGCTTAAAAAGACTTAGAGAATTCGGCAGTAAATTAAATCCAATTTTACTAATACTTTTTATCCCGGCACTATTTATTAATAGAATCCCTAAATACTATTTAAATAACCTAGTTCTAACTTCATTATTCTTAACTGTGGTGGGCATAATTGGTCCCTCTTTTAAACCGCAGCTAGAACTAGAACGCTTGCTAATCGTAATGAGTCTTCTCATCTGCATGCCGGTTGGCAGCTATTTAGCATCGTTAATTGAAACTCCTGAGAGAAGTTATAGCAGACTACAAAGTTTTTGCCTTATTACACTCTTTCTAACTGGAATTCTTAGCACATTCAATTTTATTCAGAATAAAGGATTCTACACTTACACTGCTTGGCCGAAGGATCTTGAAAGTATTTCTAGTATTATTAAGGATAATCACCTATCTGGAAGAACATTATTTACAGGCTTTGTACTGCATGAACTTGGCGGTGGTCACATAGCACCACTAAGCTACCTTTCTGGCTCTCCTATTGTAGCGTCAAGTCCGGTTCATAATCTATGGTGGTATACAGATGTTATACCAGAAGAATTTAGAGTTAAATCAATACCAGGCATAGAAGAGTATCTTGATTTAATGAATGTTTCCTTAGTCGTAGCCCATGAAAGAAATTGGAAGAAGGTACTTAGAGATAATCCAATAAAGTATAAAGAAATAGGCATCGTTGATGAATTTGTATTCTTTAGAAGAGAGCCTTTCCCTAATTCTTATTTTATAAGTGGTGAAGGAGAAGTGTTAGAGCAAACCAATCATAATTTAAAACTCAAGTTAAATTCAACTTTTGCTACCTTGAAATTTACTTATTTCCCATTCCTTCAAGCTAAAGGATGTAAAGATATTTCAGCTCATGAAATAGGAAGTAGTATAAAATTTATAAAGCTAGATAACTGTGAAAAGGGCGAAGTAGTAATTAATAGTATACCTATCTATAAACGAGTCTTACAATAAACCTAATCCAATGAACCTAGTCCTAGACCCGCATCTACACTTATATCCTTGCTATAAAGATAACTTCTTTCATTCATTATATAAGAACTTAAATCACCTTGCTAGAAACACTAAAAATCAAGTCCTTGGAGGTATTTTAACAGAAAGAGATGATTGTAGGGTTTATCAATCCCTTTTAGAATCATCCGTTCAGACTCTAAGACAATATAAGATTGAGCTCATTGCAAATAAAGGGACTCATTTAGAATTAAATTTAGATAGTAAGGTTTTAGTAATTTATCCCGGTATCCAAGCCCAAAGCAGAGAAAGAATTGAAGTACTAGGACTTTTTACAACTAAATTTCAAGGGAAAAACCTACCACTTATTGAACTTATTCAATCAATAAAAGAATCAAACGGCCTTCCAGTAATCAACTGGGCCCCTGGGAAATGGTCGTCAGTAAGAGGAAATATAATTCGAGACTATTTAGATGCCCATAGTGCAAATCTATTACTAGGTATTTCTAAAATACTTCCTAAAGGATTCTCCCTACCCAACATAATTAAAGAAAATAATCTTCCATTTATAGTAGGATCTGACCCACTTCCAGTTAAGGGAGATGAGAAAGTTGCTGGAACAATTGGAATTGAATTTAAAGATCTAGAAAGCTTAAGCTCAGATGAGATAGGAAAGAAATTACTTGAGAATAACTTTTCGAAGCTTGGGGCATTTAATAGCCTGCCCCAAGCATTTATAAGACTTCTAAAGAACGAAATCTCTAGAAGACTCTAGTAATCTCT
>JBILFC010000118.1:0-8635 GCA_044351785.1 Bdellovibrionota bacterium | reverse complement strand
AGACCTACTACCCCCATCTCCTCCTCTACCACCACGAGAATTAAATCTTCTTCTAGTAGGAGCACTATCACGTCTTTGGAACTGATCTCTACTTAATGACTCAGGACGCTCTGCCTTTGTCACAAACAATGGCTGCTTCTCATGAATCATACTTGTAAGAGTTGCTATCATTTCAAGAGGCGCAATCCCAGATTCAATTACATAACTCTCCATCATAGCCAGATACTGATTCCAGTCTTCCGCACCTTGATGTTTAGCAGTAACTCTTTCTTGAAATTTCTGCATTCTTAATTTATTGATGTCTTTATGAGAAGGAAGAACATACTCTTCTAATTTCTTACCAACATGTCTTTCAAGAATATTTAGGAACTTTCCTTCTCTTGGTGAAACGAATAAAATCGCATCTCCAGACTGACCTGCTCTTCCTGTACGGCCTATTCTATGAACATAAGATTCTGAGTCAAATGGCATGTCATAGTTAATTACTAAACTAACTCGGTCAATATCAAGTCCTCTAGCAGCAACATCAGTCGCCACTAAAATATCAAATTCACCTTTTTTAAATCTTCTTACAGTAAGTTCTCTCTGATTCTGAGCGATATCTCCGTTTAAAGGCTGAGTTTTAAAGCCCCTTTCAGCTAATCTTTCAGCCAATTCTTCAGTAGATTGCTTAGTACGAACAAAGATAATAACTCCGTCATGAGATTCAGCTTCGAGCATTCTCTGAAGGCCATCAAGTTTATTTGTATCTTTGATGATCCAAAATCTTTGTCTTACTAAATTAGCAGTAGTTGCTACTGATTTAATTTTTACTTCCTTAGGATTCTTTAAGTATGTTCTAGCAATTCTTCTAATAGCATCAGGCATAGTTGCTGAGAAAAGTGCAATTTGTGCTTCTTCTGGAATTGCTGCTAAAATAGTCTCTACATCTTCCTGGAATCCCATTCTAAGCATTTCATCAGCTTCATCAAGTACAAGTGCTGAAAGAGTTCCTAACTTAAGGTAGCCTTTATTTATGTGATCAATTACTCTTCCTGGAGTACCTACTACAACTTGAGGGTCCTTTTTAAGTTCGCTAATTTGATCTCTATAACCTTGCCCACCGTAGATGGTACTAACAAGTACTCCTTTCATGTGGCTTGAGTATTCTTTAAATGCAGCTGATACTTGCATCGCAAGTTCTCTTGTTGGAGCAAGAACAAGGATTTTTGTACCCTTACTAGTATCAAGTTTTAATCTTGAAAGTAGTGGAAGGGCGAAGGCTGCAGTCTTACCCGTACCTGTCTGAGCCTGACCAATAACATCTGATCCTTCAAGGAGAATAGGTATGGTTTGAGCTTGAATCGGTGAAGGTGTTTTATATCCCTTACTCTCAACAGATTGTAATAGAGCTGGGGGTAAACCTAGAGAATTGAAGCTAAGAGCTTCTATATTAATTTGTTCGTTCATAAATGCCTTTATACAGCCTACAAGTAGACTTAATTTTTATTATTTTCGGCTAATGCCTATTTAATGATTTTCAGCCTAAGGGAGACTCCCTAAGGAAAGTGGACAACCACCTCATTCCACATAAGCCCGTCACATTCTAGAGTGTGGTTAAGGCATTTAGAGGATACGGAAGATCAATTTGGGAGGGGTATAACAGAATCACGAGTGAAAAGCAAGGAATAGGTAAAAAACACCTTAAACAACTAGAATAACATGTATTTACCTCTCTTTTAGTTGCCTCTCAGTCTCAGATTAAGTCTTATGAATCATTTCTTCTAAAATATTCAATCGTTCTCTTAATTGCTTTTCTGTACATTGTTTTTGATTGGATACGGACTGAGATCGATTTAACAATGAGTGGATATGAGAATGGGGTTTACCAGTAGAATGATGATATCTCGTAACTAGTGTTCTAATTTCTTTTGCAATTTCTTCTTTTAACTCAGTTTTAGTTAAGGCAATTCCATCAGTTAATTCGATAGGAGCTTTTTCAATATAGTTTGGTTTAAAATTTTCTGTATAAACATTGTCTATTTCGCTATTTTGCCCCCAGAGAGAAAGCTGACCTCCACTGGAGATAATAGAATCGATTCCACTATTAGTACTTTTTAAAGCCTGCCACGTGATCTGCTTGTCCTCTTTAGGTTTTCTTTCAATCTCGTCACCTAAATCCGGCCAAATGTCTTCATCTACATTTTTTAAATAATGCTTTTGTTCTTTTTCAATTTCTTCAGCAAGATTTTTCAACCATGGATCTGCTGGCAAATAGAAAAATGCAGTTTGCAGACCCTTAGGTAGATTTGTCTTTCTCACAATTCTACCAAGGAACTGCCTAAAATACATTTTGGTTCTAACTGTAGTAGCAAACACACCAACTCTTAGCCGAGGAATATCCACGCCCTCACTAACCATATTACAAGCTACAAGCCATCTACCTTGTCCTTCAGTGAAGCTTTTCAATTTCTTATTTGCCGTAGGATCTTCAGAAAGTACCGTTGTAGGCATCTCTCCAGTTACTCGTTTAATAACATTTGCAAGTAGCCTAGCATTCTTTTGATTAGCCGCGACCAATAGCGCGCCTGCTTCAGGATGTTCATCACGAATTGCTTGCAACATTGCGTCAGCATCTTTTATCATAGGCTCAATCCAACCAGACTCAGGATCAAGCGCCGCCTTAAGTCTTCTAGTTCTACCTACTCGTTCAAGTGAATCATTAAAATTAACACTAACAGAGTCGGAATTATCTTGCCAAGCTACATCTCCCCCATAAGTAAAAAACACCGTAGGGCGACATACTCTATCTTCAATTGCCTTAGAATAGGAATATATATAGTCTGGCTCGCTTACCCCTTGAGCATTATAAGTAACAAATGGAATTGGATTGTTATCACTTCTAAATGCGGTACCTGATAAACATAAAATAAATGAAGAGTCTTTTAACGCAAGTCTTAAGGCATTGCCCCAAGTGAGACCCTCACCGGCATGATGAACTTCATCAAGAACTACTACTGCACGCTGGGCTAGATTAGCAAAACGTCTTGGTTGATGACCTACCTGTTGATAAGTCAGAACCGCACCAATAAAATCTCTTGAGAGCACTCCCTTCTTATCGCCAAAATTAAAATCTAAATCAAGTTTATGTTCACTTGCCGCCCGAGCCCATTGCAACTTCAAGTGTGTTGTGGGAACGATAATTACAACTTTAGAGGCGGATTTACTTTTTAGCTCATGTAAGCAAAGATTTATTGCAGCTACAGTTTTTCCAGAGCCTGGTGTAGCTTCCCAAAGAATAGACTTTTGATTCTTTGATTTCTTTTCTTGATAAATTTTTAGTGCTTCTATCTGCCATTTTCGTAAAGTCTTTCGCATTAAAAAATTGAATTTAATCAGTTGTAAGGGTGGCTTACCTACCTAAGAGAAGAGATGTTGTCGAGAAGAATATTTTCACTAACAATCTTGACTGTATGGCGTACTTAAGCCTTATTTTAATATAGACAATTCTAGAAAATACGTGTATAATGCATAAAATACACGTATCATATGAAAACAAAACTTACCCTAACCCTAGAAGAAGATCTAATTCCCTTAGCTAAGAAACTCGCCAAGGAGAAAGGTAGCTCACTTTCAAATCTAATTGAAGAATCGCTTCAAAATCTAATCGCAGAGTCTATGCCCTCATTTTCTAAAAAATGGCGAGGAACATTCTCGATAGATAGCAACATCGATAGTAGAAGAAGCTACCTATCTAAAAGATATAAGATATAAGCTATAACAATGGCCTTAGAAAGAATTTTTATTGATACTGATGTTATACTAGACGTAGTCTTAGACAGAAAAGATTTCTATAAATATTCCAGTGAGATACTAGATAACATTCAGAATAAAAAGTTTCTAGGCTTTGTGGCTTGGCATTCGATATCTAACCTCTATTATCTTCTGAGACCCAAGGTAGGTAAAATTAGCACTATAAATTTTATTGATGATTTAACTAACATCTTACAAATAGCACCGACAAGTAATGATCAGATAAAATTGGCCTTAAAACTTAACTCACCGGACTTCGAAGATTCAATGCAAATTTCCTGTGCAATTGCCTGCAGAGCAAAATATATAATCACAAGAAATACCGCTCACTATAAAAAATCTCCGATTGAGGCACTGAGCCCAAGAGATTTTATGAAACTTTCACCCCGCCCTGCCTAACTAAATCCCCTAACCTTAAAACCTCTTTTTCAAGATAAGGCTTTAACTCTGCTTCACTCATCATATTATCTGTGCCGATAATATTAACTCTTATCTCTGGTATTATATCAGCGAAAATAGCTAGGCACCTTACTCTATGAAACTTAGATGTAATGACAGTTAATCTATCTACTCCCATATTTTCTAAATACGCCTTTAGCATCACCGCTTCATCTACCGTATGCTTAGCTAAAATTCCAGGTAGGATTCTATCCTCACTAACACCCAGAAGCTTTAACTCATGCACCACCAACTCATAATGAGGAACATCAGATTCATTAAAATACCCAAATCCCCCTGAAGGAATCACCTTGATATCTTCATCCCTCTCCATCTCCCTAACGGCCACTCGAATCCTCTCAAGACCAAAAGGAGGGATAATACCGTCTTTAGAATTTGCAGAGCCAAGTATGGTAAGTAGATTCAAGTAAACACCTTTACCTCTCAAGACGAGCAATAAGACTAGACGTATCCCAACGACCTCCGCCCATCTTTTGAACTTCAGAATAAAATTGATCCACTAACGCTGTGACCGGAAGATTAGCACCATTACGACGAGCTTCATCGAGACAAATTGAAAGATCTTTCCGCGCCAAATCAATTGCGAAACCAAAATCAAATTTACCCTCATTCATTGTCTTACCCCGATTATCCATCTGCCAAGATCCCGCTGCTCCTTTAGATATCACTTCTAATACCGACTCTACATCAAGACCAGCCCTTTTACCAAAATGAATGGCCTCTGAAAGCCCTTGCAACAAGCCGGCAATACATATCTGGTTCATCATTTTCGCTAATTGTCCCACACCTACTTCACCTAATCTCCGACAAAAACGTGAATATGAAGCCAAAATAGGTTCCACTTTAGCATAAATTTCTTCATCTCCTCCGCACATTATAGTTAAAATACCTTGTTCCGCTCCAACCTCTCCACCAGAGACTGGTGCATCAATAAAATGTAAGCCGTTCTTCTGTGCTTCCTGATAAAGCTCACGTGCCACATTGGCAGAAGCAGTAGTATGATCAACAAAAATCGCTCCTTTTTTCATCCCTGCAAAAGCTCCATTTTCTCCTAACACCACTGAACGCAGATCATCATCATTACCAACACATGACATAACAAAATCACAATCTTTTACAGCTTCCATTGGTGTTTTTCCAACTTCTCCCTGAAACTGAGCCTGCCATTTTGCAGCTTTCTCACCTGAGCGATTATAAACAGTAACCTCATTCCCTCCGCGAGTCTTAAGATGACCAGCCATAGAATAACCCATAGCTCCTAAGCCTAAAAACGCAATCTTTGCCATAATGTTGTCCCGATGTTTAAGGAATTATTAAAATCTAAGCTATCCTAACTCAATCCTAAGCTTCATGCCAATCGAGTGAAATACTTGGCTTAGAGTAAAGAGCCTGCGAAAATTTCCTGTCCTCAATTTATATATTTAAACCCATTCTTAGTAAATTTCTTTATCCCAACTGGAAAAGTAAAACCTCGCTCCCCATCCCCAGAGATTCATTTAGCAAAAGGAACCAATCTAGATTTCAATATCTTTTTATCTCTAGTCAACAAAGGAACATTATAAATAATACTCGTGGCTGCTATTAACTCATCCGCAGGATCAGAATTAAAATCCATCTCAGTGCTCATCTGACAAATCTGGGAGTCCAAAGGTATAACTTGTATCTGCGACAAGATCCTAGAAAATTCTACAGACTGAACTTCTAATTTAATTCTACCAAGTTGTTTAAGCTTCGCTATCTCCCATAGTACAATCCCTGAAATGCACCACTTCTCCTTACTCAACAGTGTTCGCTCTTTCTTCGAAACCTCGCCCAAGAGAGCATCCACCAATATGTGTGTATCAAGATTCAGCATTCCACTTCACTCCTGTACTGAAGAGATTATCTTTCTTCTTAATCTTCCCCTTCATACTTCCAATAAGAGAAGCAGATTGTTGTTCTACGGGAGTTACTCTGGCCACAACCTTACCATGCTTAGTAATATCTAATCCTTCTGGATCTAGATTATCAAATAGACTTAAACATTCGGCTTTAAATTGAGATACAGACATCTTTTTCATATAGATCCATGAAATATATAATCTAGGAACAAAGTACCATATAGTCAAATATTTTGTCTAGTCATTTTTTTTAACCTATATGGAAATTAACTTAAGGGACAGAATTTAATCAATAATTAGAACCTTCTCTGAGCGATTGGCTCGCCACCCTGGGTTAGACGAAGAATTGCCAAGGCCTGCAGAGCAAACTACACTCTCACCCCACCCTGCCTAACTAACTCCCCTAACCTCAAAGCCTCTTTTTCAAGATAAGGATTTAACTCCTCTTCACTCATCATATTATCTGTGCCGATTATATTAAATCTAATATATGGCATTATATCAGCGAAAATCGCCAAGCATCTAACTCTATGAAACTTAGATGTAATAATAGTTAAGCTATCTACTCCCATACTTTCTAAATGCGCCTTTAGCATAACCGCCTCATCCACCGTATGCTTAGCTAAAATTCCTGGTAGGATTCTATCTTGGCTAACACCCAGACGCTTTAACTCAGCCACCACCAACTCATAATGAGGTACATCAGACTCATTAAAATAACCAAATCCCCCTGAAGGAATCACCCTCAAATCTTCATCCCTCTCCAGTTCACTAGCCGCGACCCTAATCCGCTCAAGACCAAAAGGAGGAATGATACCGTCTTTAGAATTTGCTGAACCGAGGATGGTAAGTAGTTTCATAAATTTGTCCTTCCCTACTCTACTTCAATTCTAATCTTCATCCCAATTGACTCTAGTACTTGGTTTAGCGTAGAAAGCCTTGGGTTACCGCCATCTGAAAGCAATTTATAAAGACCTTGTTTGGTTAGACCCACTTCATCAGCAAGTTGCGGTATTGTATACCCCTTCGCTTCGATGACATAACTCAGAGCTAACAAAAACGCCTCTTGAGATTCGTCTTGCAAAACGTTAGTAAGGTACTCGACTGCATATTCAGAATCACTCAATCTTTCTAATAAAGACTCTTTATACGGCTTTGTTGGCATTTAGATAATCCTCCCATAAAATTTGACACTTTCTTATATCTGCTCTTTGCGTATCCTTACTACCACCACCGATAATGATGACTAAAATGTCATTCATCAGTCCATAATAAATTCTCAGGCCAGGACCTTTATCAATTCTAAGTTCATATACGCCAAACCCGACCGACTTATGATCTCCAAAATTTCCATCTGCTACTCTCGATAACCGAGCGTCCACAGAATTTTGCAATCCTACATCTTTTAAACCTTTAAACCATATTTCAAACGGATACTTACCTGTCTTATCCTGAAGTATGACTATGGCTCTTTCTTTTACTAATAACATTCCAATAGTAAACTATAGTTTACCCTCTTGTCAAGAATTAACTTACAATGAACTCGGATTTACCCGAATTCATCCTTCTATTAGTTATCGTATAATTGATAGTTTTATTCCCCGGCTGGAGAAGATTTATTTGAGGAAACTACAAGACAAATCACTACTAAGATCAATTTACATACTCAAATCCATTCTTAGTAAATTTCTTTATCCCTACTGGAAAAGTAAAACCACGCTCCCCATCCGCTGAAATAGGCCCCAAGGTACTTTCAAAATCCCGAAGTTCAGATAAGAACTTCACCACATCCCCACTCTTAATACCTTCTAGTAAAAGATGAAACGAATTGTACGCATAAATAGCCCAATCAGATTCCTCTCTTGGATCGACACCATATTGATTTTTATAATTTATAAACAAGGAATCCCCTAATCTATCATCACCACTTACTAAATAAGCATTAAGTAGGGCATTATTTGATAAGGCGAGCTCTGACAAGCTAGACTCTTGTGGCCCGGCAAACAAATCTCCCTTATAACCCATCTCCCTTAGCTTCTTTGCTATTAAAGCACCTTGAGGGATTAATGTGGATAAGAACACTGCTTCCGGTGATTTTGATTTTATTCTTGATGCCAAATCAGTAAAAGAAACCTCTGCAGGCAAAACCTCGGAAGAATCTATAATATTCAACCCACTTATGCCCTTGAATATCTCTGCTTGAAGCAAACAAGATTCCTGGATACTAGCCACTTGGTAAATACTAGCATACTTACGACTCTTAACTTCATTTATTAATGGCGTCATCATCGACTCTATTGAAGGCATCATAAGGAAAGAATATTTTTTATCCTTCACCACAATCCTATTAACATTAAGCGATAAAAATGGAATCTTCGCTTTTTCTATTATATCGACTACAGCATTACCCATGGTCGTACCAAACACAATTATTGCATTAACTTTATCTACATGAATTAACTTCTGTACAGCGGTAACAGTGTTCGTAGCCTTAAACGCATCAT
>JBILFC010000327.1:0-3132 GCA_044351785.1 Bdellovibrionota bacterium | reverse complement strand
CTTACTACTTCCCGAATCCAATTTAAGAGAAGCCAATTGAATAGCCCTCTGTATAGGGACACCATGCACATTCGCCGGACTAGTTAAAGGAAGGACAATGCCAAGTTTAAAGTTTTCATTGTCTTGAGCCAAGGTAGCTTGGACGAAACTGCTAAGAATTATTAAGGTAAATAAAAAAGCTTTTAAAAAGTTCATAAAAATTTATTTAATCGTTAGAAATTTTGCTGGATATCTGGACTCAACATACCACTTCACACCAGTTCTAACAAAATTGTCTTTCTTCTTCATTTACCCCCTCTTACATCCCATAAACTAAAGTACATATAATTACATATTTCGTCTAGCCATATGCCTTAACCTATTTGGGATCACGCTAAAATATCAAATTTAGTCTTTAGATAACAAAAGCCACCGAGGAAATCCCTCGATGGCTTAATTTTCAACCTTTTTTGCTTTCAGTTTACTACTTCTTGAAGCTCTTCGTTAAGGCCTCATTGAGTTTCAATTGAAAGGCATTTAATTCCTCGTGTCCTTTCTGGATCTCTTCGAATAGCGCTTGAGGGCCTCGGAATGGATAACTACGCAACAGAATCATAAGTTGTTCCGCTATTCCAGATCGTGCATCCATCAACATGTTAGAGTTTAGGAACTCAAGCATCTGCAGAATCTGCTGCAACTCCCCCGGATACTTATCAAAAGTCCATCTCTCTGCATATGCTTTGTCCAAAGTATCCTTGTACTTGTCCATTTCAAGCTGAACATAGTTCATGTATGATGCAAGCAGACTAAAATGAGCTACCTTGACCCTACTTTCAGCCAAGTGCTGAGTGACCAACGCCTGAACCACTTCATCATGTTCTATTGTCACTATCCAGCAAGAAACTTTCTCGTAGAATTCCAAACTATGCTTATGAGCTTCCTTCTCTCTCACGATCAATTCCGATGTTCTCGGTTTCGGCGCGTGATTCTTTAGGTGGTAATACTCATGATATATAGTATGTGCTCCATAAATTTCATCCAGCATAAACTCAGGAAATAATTCAAGTCTTTTTTCCTCGAAATTTACAGTACCAGAACCTACCTCTCGGCTCTTAGACAAAGACATTTTAACAATGCTTGTCTCTTTTAAGTCTTCTGCAGTTTCCAAATCCATCAACGCAAGTAAATCAAGAGACTTGGAAACGAAAGCCCTTTCTTTCGCATCAAAGCCATCTAATTTAAACTCAATTTTTGATGCAGGAACATGCCAAAGCCCGCGATCTTCCAAGATTTTAGGACCTCGAATTGCCTCCAGGATCGATGACGGCAAAGGAACCTCAACATGGATTCCTCTATTCTGGGCAAGCGAGTTTCCATTTTCCCCCACGTAAACAGAAGAAACTAGCAACACTAAAGCAAGGACAAACATTAACAGCGCTGGCACCAGACTCAGAAACTTATTTCCCTTAGTGGACATAAAAACCTCCATTTCTCAACAGAACAACAAACAACCACATCCATTCCAACCCGTAAGATTTAAATAGCGGACAAGAATCGATCTAGTAGCTTATCAAAGAAGAGATTTACTTCTACCCTAAGTTTTTAATATAATGACTTAGTAATATGTAGAAATGCATTAGTCAAAAAAAGACTTAAAGAATAATTTATTTTGATCCTTCTTCGGCTCCTACTTGCCCCAAACCTTCTTCTCTTTTGCCTTAATACTCTCCAAATACTTAACCTCCACTGTGGACTCTCTCTAGGCATTTAATATTCGGGAGTGGACATCTAAAATCTTAACAACATCAGATGATTTGGATTATAGTGAGTCTCAGAAATCTGAAAATCATGACTACCAACTATTTCAAACCCTGCTTTCTGATAAAAGGACAATGCTCTTTCATTTCCTTTCCAAACATACAACCATAAGCCATTCTGACTATTCTCTTTGGCCAATTTGATATTGAAATTCAATAACTCCCAACCCAACTTGCGATTATAAAATTCGCTTAATAAATATAATCTATCAAGCTCTGCAACATCAAGAAGGTGGATATTAGAGTCTTTGGCATCAAGAATTAAATTTGAATAGCCTGCGGGCTTATCATTCCAATGAATTATATAATATTTATTAGAGGGACTTTTAATCTGCTCCAGAATAACTTCTTTAGAATATTTCTGGTCAACATAATATTGGATATGCTCGTTTTCCGCGCTCGATCCATGAGCTTCTATCCAAGAAGTTCGACCTATCTCCGCTATTAATTCCGCATCTTCAGTTTTAGCCCCGGTAATGGAACGCATAAGATAAGCCCTATAAAGAGTGTTTGCACCCAGAGCGATTCGAACGCCCGACCTTTTGATTCGTAGTCAAATGCTCTATCCAGCTGAGCTATGGGTGCATATAGGGCAGAACCTATATCATAAAAATAAAAACCTTGAAACTCTCCTAGCAAATACCCGAAATGCCTAATATTCCCTAATTCCTAGCCGGCATGCCTGGCATTTCAAACGGCATTCCTTGCGGGGCGCCGGCTGGTGGTGTCGGTGGTTTAGGAGCGTTAAATAAATCATCTAATGACTTAGTAAGCCTTAAAGCTATATGCTCAGGTACCTCATAAACCCATGGGCCGAACTGTGAATTTAACTTCGCAGCTTCTAAAGTGGTACTCTCTTGAATTGCCACGGTCGGAGCTGGACTGGCATCGGATTTAGGAGCTTCGACTGCTACTGGCTTTTCAAACTCGACAGAAATCTTAATATATTTCTTAGCGTCCTTTTCAGCCACCAAAACCGTATAAATAAGACCACTAGCGACCTTATAAACTAAAGTTCTAGAAAAATTTAAACTCTTACTTAATTCTGAATCTGATTTGGTTACATCAGATAACTTTAAATCTTTTAATCCACTCGCAATCTGACTAACAACAGTTGCCTGAAGTAACTTCCCTTCTGGAGCAGTACCCTTATACACTAAATTCTCTCCCTTCTCATCCTTCACTAAAGTAAAAACTACCTTAGAATCAAGAGCAGAGCTGACACTTACAACATCAGAATCAGATACAGACATAATCTTATCTTCAAGCCAATTAGAAATAGTGGGATAAATGACAACTGGTGTAGGCACCAAGTAAGAATCTACAGAACTATTTC
>JBILFC010000196.1:0-5952 GCA_044351785.1 Bdellovibrionota bacterium | reverse complement strand
ACAAGAATCCACCCAGCGAGACAACGAGTCCTCTATACTGAATTGAATCACCGTCAAAGTCACCATGAATCGGAGTAAAAGTCTTATCGCCCCAAGATACCGCTGAATATCCACCATTTGTTTTATTAAAGAAGTATAGACCTGAAGTACCTCGGTAAACAGTCTGATCACTCTTACCATCACCATCAAAGTCATAGTCTGGCGCAATAGCTCTTGGTGCTGCTACATATGGACCAATTTTCAAATGCACTGGAGAATAAGCCCTATTTGAAGAAGTTCCGTTAGAAGTAACGATATATATGTAATATGAATTACCGGTAGGCAAATTACTAGTATCCCAGGTATAGGAATAAGAACCGGCAGCTTGATTAGAAATCGTGGTAATTAAATTTCCATCATAGCCTGAATTATCATTATCATAATATATAGAAGTTGTAACATTACCCCCTGCCTCATTCTCTACAGTATAATCAATCTCATAAGATCCATTCGTAGCTCTATTTTCAGCAAACATCCTGACGTAGTCCAGATAAAACCATGTTGGAACATCCGTTTCTAATGGATCAACCCTAAATCCATTAATTGTATTCTCAGATGTCCAAGCAGACCCATATTCCATAATTGAGCTATCAGCCATGTCAGTTCCGTACTCATGCCATCCTTCGTAAAGCACATGAGCCTTTGCTCGGTGATGATTACTTGTAAATGTATTGTTCCACCATACAGGTCTCATCACCCACCCTCTACTCACCTTATCTGTCAAGGTAGGATACTGAGATTCATCAACTGCAATTCTATAGGTTAAATATCTAAACCTACCAGTATCTATAGGTTTTGCCTTAGAAATATTTAAATGTACTTGCACATCACTCTCAGTAGCACCAGGAGCCGGAGGATCTGCTAGAGCTTGAAAAACAGTACCACCATCCGTAGAATTAGAATTAGCAGCAAAGCTTTGATTAGTATACTGTCTAAAAGTTGCTGGCCATACAGTTGCATCTAAATTTGGAGTATCTACGTTACTTGCCATATCCCACGCATTTTCCAAAACATCACGAGAGTATTCATCTCCTGATGTCATCGATGGAGAAGTGATATACACAGAGGGCTTTTTAACAATTTGTAAAGCTCCAGAATATCCACTTCTCACAGGAGAACCAACAAGAGAACCATTACTACCGACCTGTGCTTCAAGATAGAATCTATAGGTCCCTGGAGGTAAAATGGCTGTTGGAAATGTATACGTACCTGGGTTACTTCCAGAAGTAAATCTAGCTAAGGGAGTACCATCAAAACCACTTCCATCAGTATCATAAAATAAAGTAACGATATAAAAGCTATTAATTGAACTTGAGTTCCAAGTAATCGTATGATTCGGTGCAGAATTAGGATCAACTAATCTTACCCAATCAAATTCCGTTGTCGCTCCGACCACGCCACCAAGAGATGGATCTAATCTTAAAGCATAAGGGTTACCTGTCCAACTTCCTTGTCTCTGCTCAAAACTAGTATTTAAATTAGTTAGATCAAAATTATATAGAGTAAAACCTGAATTAGCATACCCGTGAGCACCATGATAAAAACCATCATACGATGCACCTCTAGGGCTGTTTGTATCAGGCCAATATTCAGGTCTACTTGTATCATAATCCCAATACACCGCGAAGGCAGATCTACTAGATACATTTACTCTATAACTTAAACGAGTATACTTGGAAGAATTTATCCTATGGTTAATACCAAACTTTGGTAGGCTCTTATCCCCGGCTAGACCTTCTGAGAACAAACTCCCTTTAAAGCCTGGGAACAGAGGAAAAACATGTCCTCCCGCTACCGCATTAGTACCACGCCAGATGCCCCCAGATACCGTGGTAGAAGCGCCTGAGAAATTCTCTTCCCACCCCATATCTCTTCTTTCATTAAAGTCCCACGCATTTCCAAGTTCAGTTGTAGCAAAGTCATCTCCCTCTGGGACCGATGTATTCGCCGTTGGACCTGTTAATGAAATACTTTGGGCATTCAGGATGGAAGGAACAACTAAAGCTAAAGAAACTATAACCTTACAAAACACCTTCATAAACCTACCGTACTGCTTTTTAACCTATACACTCCCTCCGCATCAAAGAATAGATAAACGGGGGCAATGCTAAGGGAAGCAAAAAGCTTGCCAGCAATATGAATAAAAAACTTTCAGCTAAGTTACTAATTTTATGAATCGACTAGGAGGGTAATCTCATCTCCGATTCACAGGTAAGTACTTTAAAGAACCGAAACAATCATTCGCCCTGAGAAATTTTCATAGCTCCACCTGTATTCCGACTTCGAATACTTGCTCAGATGGAACCTTATAAAAAGATGTCGCGCGTTCAGCATTATTAGACATAAACGCAAATAATTTCTCTCTCCAAATGGCCATGCCCGGTAAGGATGATGGAATTAAACTTTCTCTACCCAAGAAGTAAGTTAAGTCATCAGTTAATGGAATTCCCTTCAAGGCACAATGAGATATTATCTCACTCATATTAGCTTCATCTTGAAAACCAATCTTCACAATAGCTCTCCAGATTCCCATTCCCAGATCAGAAACCTCTAACATATGCTCAGAATCTACATGCGGAACTCCCTCTGTCTGAATAGATAGAAGTATAATTACCTCATGTAAAATCTTATTGTGATGCAAATTATGGATTAAAGGGATAGGCGTCAAAGTTGTACTTTTTGTCATGAAAATTGCACATCCTGGCACTCTAGAAATATTTTGCTCATTAACCAAACTAATGAACTTCTCCCAAGGAACGCCCTTCTCAAATAATCTTTTACCAAGTAACGCACGGCCGGAATACCAAGTAGTCATTAGTGTGAAAATCACTAGTGCAACAAGAAGAGGAAACCAACCGCCTTCCATTATTTTTAAACTATTCGCAGACAAAAACGCCAAATCAATTAAAGCAAACACTATAAATACTGGCCAAGCATAATAAGGCTTCCATCTCCATACCTTAAGAGTTAAAATCAGCATTAGCACCGATGTAAACAACATTGTACTTGAAACAGCAATCCCATAAGCAGCAGCCAAATTACTTGAATTCTTGAATACTAAAACTAATATAAGAGTTCCTATTGCTAACCATCTATTTATAGCTGGCACATAAATTTGTCCTTCGTGTTTAGAAGAAGTAAAATCAATCCTCATTCTAGGAAAGTAACCTAACTGAATAGCTTGTCTTGTTAAAGAGAATGCCCCTGAAATAACGGCTTGAGAAGCGACAGCACTTGTTAAAGTTGCTAAAATTACTAAAGGTATTAAAAATGCCTGAGGTGACAGTAGATAGAATGGATTAGAAATAGCTTTTTCATCTACTATAAGTAGAGCGGTTTGCCCCAAATAATTTAGCAACAAACATGGTGCCACAAGCGAAAACCAGCCTCTAGAAATTGGCTTAGCACCAAAGTGCCCCATATCAGCGTAAAGCGCTTCTGCCCCTGTTGCAACTAAGAATAAAGAGCCTAAAGAAAAGAACGCTTTCTTTCCGTAAATCAAAAATAAATTAACAGCATAAACAGGATTTAAGCTTGCTAAAACATCTGGTGTTTTTAAGATCTGCATTAACCCTAATACTCCGATACTTACAAACCATGTAATCACTAAAGGACCAAATAGGAACCCAATTGTACTTGTTCCATAAGACTGAATAAAAAAGAGAATAAATAGGATAACTAGAGTAACAGGGATAATATAACCAGCAAACCCATCAGTAACTATTTCTAGTCCTTCTACCGCACTAAGGACACTTATTGCTGGTGTAATAATGCCATCAGCATACAAAAGTGCTGAACCGAAGATTCCTACCATCGCCACAAATGGCATAAGGTGACTGGAAGCGGGTCGAGTTTTAATTTTTCTATTAATTAGAGCAGTTAGAGCTAGGACTCCACCTTCACCCTTATTATGCGCTTTCATTACGAAGCTTAAGTATTTAACAGTAATGACAAGAACAAGAACCCAGAAAATAAGTGATGCCACTCCCATTAATGCATCTCGCTCTAATGGCAAATAACTATGAATACCAAAGCATTCCCTAATTGCATATAAAGGACTCGTTCCAATATCACCGAACACAACACCCAATGCTCCAATTACTAAAGAGATAGGTACGCGTCCAGATTTACTTGCTTCAGTACTCATAATTAGTTGTTGGTTAAATTTGAAAGATTTAAGATGTAGTTTACGGATTTAAATTGTGCGAACTTTACCAAATATCAGGTTTTAGAGCATCTTTTTAAGAGAAGTCTAAGGTAACTGCCTAAGATTACCAAGAATTTCATTTTTTTACTATACAAAATAAACTCAAAAGACGATATGCTTATCTAGTAACGCTAGGTAAACACACATGTCTAATTTAAAATTCCTATTTATCTCCATCGATGCACTTATTGCCGATATAGCTTGGCAAATTCAGAAAGAGGGTAATGATGTCCTCTTATATATAGAGAATGAAGAAGTTAGGGATATCGCCGATGGCTTTGTAAATAAAGCTACTAGTTGGCGTGAGCATATTGAGTGGGCAGATGTAATCGTTTTTGATGACGTACTAGGCCAAGGAGCCTTAGCTCAAGAAATTAGGAAATCTGGAAAACTAGTAATCGGAGGCACTCCTTATACTGATCAATTAGAAGATGATCGTACCTATGGTCAGGAAGAGTTAAAGAAATACGGCATACCGATTATTCCATATAAAGAGTTCTTTGATTTCGATTCTGCAATACAATATGTAAGAGAGAATCCTAGTGCATATGCAATTAAACCGAGTGGTGAAGCGCAAAACATAAAGCGGCTTTTATTCGTAGGAGAAGAAGAGGATGGGAAAGATGTAATCCAAGTTCTAGAAGCTTACAAGCGAGTATGGAATGATAGAATAAAAGTTTTTCAATTACAAAAGCGAGTAAAGGGTGTTGAAGTGGCTGTAGGAGCATTCTTTAATGGGAATGAATTTGCAACTCCCATCAATATTAACTTTGAACATAAAAAGTTATTTCCTGGCTACCTTGGACCTTCAACAGGAGAGATGGGTACAACAATGTACTGGAGTGAGCCTAATAAGATCTTTAGCGCTACCCTGCAAAAACTAGCTCCTAAGCTTAAAGAAGAAGGGTACGTAGGATACATAGATCTTAACTGCATCGTAAATGGAAACGGAATTTATCCTTTAGAATTCACATCGAGATTTGGTTATCCTACTATTAGTATTCAGCAAGAAGGTATTAATATGCCTATGGGGCAGTTCTTTTATGAACTTGCTCAAGGAACCTTAAAAACATTTAAAACTAAAAAAGGATTTCAGATTGGTGTAAGACTCTTAGTCCCTCCATATCCTTTTGATGATCAGGCAACTTTCAATACTTACTCTAAAGACGCACTAATAATTTTCCAGAAACCTGCTAAAGAAGGAATTCATATAGAAGATGTAAAACTAGTTAATGAGCAGTGGGTTGTAACTGGAAACTCTGGTGTGGCACTAATCGTTTGCGGCACTGGTCCCACGATGAAACAAGCCCAGACACAAGTTTATAACAGAATAAAAAATATCCTAATTCCGAACATGTATTATAGGACAGATATTGGGGATCGGTGGTTTGAGGATAGTGATAAGTTGCATACCTGGGGGTATTTAAGGGGAGTTTGATTTTTTTTCACCGCCAAGAATGGAAGGGCAGAAAGGGGATTTACAAACAGGAAGGCGGTAAAACGGGAAGGTATTAACAGGGAGAAGGGGAGTAAGGGGAGATGAAAACTATAAACTTGCAATATCCACTAATTTAGTTATATTTCCCAACTTAAATTCATATCTGGGTAGCGACTATGTTTAAAGTCAATAGTTAAAAGTGCAAAAATTATATTTTTTGCGCCTTTAGCAAAGCTTTATTTTCTAAATATTTATCATCCCAAGGTGT
>JBILFC010000195.1:0-5957 GCA_044351785.1 Bdellovibrionota bacterium | reverse complement strand
AAGATCCTAACTTAAGTATCGTAGAAGGGGAGACTCAAAGTCTTCTAAAGAGAGCGGGTGAGCTTAATAAGCTTGGCTTTGATTTAGTTTTAACTGAGGGTGGTTCATGGAGTGTGGTGGAGTTAGCTGGTAAGGATAAACCTATATTAGCTAGAGACCCTGGTTACTTTCAGCGAGCTGTAGAGAGAACGCACGGTGGAATATACAGTGGGGTGACTTCTACTACATTAAATCTGATGGCGGAAGGGGAGAGAGTTGAAAATTCGCAACTTGTGAGAAATTATCCAGAACTAGGTGGAGTGAATACCTTCGATGATAAAAAGCCAAAATTAAATTCATTTCAGATGTTTTCTGACTCGGAGGTGCTGAGGGTTCATGCTTCATGTGAAGAATCTAAGGTGGCTGGTATTGAAAGTGTTTCTAGGGTTCATGATTTAAAATTGGGACATAATAAGATAGTAATTGATAATATCGGAAGTACTATTCCTGTGAACCGGGTAATGGATGAGGGAAGTGTTAGGCATGTTATAATTCAACAAAATGCCTCAAGTTGCGTTAGTACTGCCGCTTCAATGTTGGTTCTAGATTACATCGCAGAAAAGGAAAGGCCCTCAAATGTATGGCAAGGGTTTAAGCAAAGTTTATCCAGAGATCAAAAACCTGATATTGATTTAGGTCTACTTGAATTAGTAAAGTTTAGTTCAAAGACCGATATGCAACATGTGGCTCAGACAGCTGATAAAATGTTGCAATTATATAAAGCAAATTTGAAAGTTATTTCTTGTCCAGCAATTGATTTGACAGTAGTTGAGCTAAAGAGTTTGACTGACAACTATGGTTCAATTGCTTTGTCTGTAGACGACGTAGAAATAAATGGGCATGAAATTGTTGTAGACAAAATTTTCCAAGATCCTAATTTTAAATCTATGCTTGCAAGAGTCAGAGATCCGTTTCATGGATGGATGATTGATGTAGAAGTTTCTAGTTTGTTAAAGCGCTTACCTCCCGGTACTTTAGTAAGTTTAGCCTTTGTCGTAAACGAGAATAACAGAAAGAATGCAGATCAAGAAGTGGACTATTCTACTCTAAAGGAGTCTGCTTTAAGTGTGTATGGAGATTTAACTAGGAACTTAAGTACGGACTTTGAAAAAGTAAAGCGAAATATAAAGAAAAGAGGAGGGGAACCTAAAGAGTTAAGTAAGTTCTATTCCCACATGATAAATTTTATTAATTCGACTTCCTGGCTTGAGGATAATTTATCAAGGCTAAAAGACAATATTCCATATCAACCAATTTCTAGCCTTGAAGAATCAATGCAGATGGTTAATCTATGGTATCAACAGATAAATCAAGAATTTGAAGAATATGTAAGCTCTAATTCGGTTGGGTATGTCCTGTCAAGAAGTGAGATTCAGTTCCTTAAAGTTTCTTTAAATAAGGTTATAACGTTAGAGGGGAAGGCAAAGCTAGCTAAAGTAATTAGTGAGGTTGGTGGTCAAAAGAATTTCTCTGAAGAAACAAAAAAACAATTACAAACGCTATGTCAATCAAAGTATCAAGAACTAAGTAACAGCATAAAGAAGTCATTACGTAATAAAACCGCGAATAAAGTATTGATCAGACGAGAGATAGATATTTTTATTAGCCTAACGCAATTAATGCTTCAGGCTCATCAAGTTCAGTTTATAAATGAAACTGCAGACATACATGGGATGAGAGTCCCTTATCTTCTCATTAACTCTACGGGCAACAGTAGGTTAGCCAGAGATGCGCAGCGATCAATACTTAGTAATAAACAAGCGTTGATCTTCGATCCTTATACTCAAATCATATTAGATTTGAATGGTACATATGAGATGTTAAGAAAGGTACCAGAAGGCACTCAGAAATTTTGGCAAATTGATCTAAGTAATGGATCGATCAATTTAAGTTTGGAAGATCTGATCGCTAGAGCGAGCAGTCAAGAAGAGTTCCCTAGCAATTCACAGCTGATAAATGGAAATAATAGTGAGGTTATTTGGCAAGAAGGCAAGGCTAGGGCTTCAACACCTAAGTCTTCCCCTATCAACTACCTCCCGACAAGAGCAGCTTTTGAAAATGAATTTGTTCTTCAAGAAAGAATTTCAGCGAAAAGAAATGAAGAGACGTTTAATGAAGCGCAGTCTAGACAAAGAGCGAGAGAAACATTTGCATTCTTTAGTAGGTTAAATGATCAAATCTATTCTTTAACACCTGAAACTTTGCAGGTAAGAGTTCCGGGAGAGGATGGCCCTGATAGAGATACTAGAATCATGCAAGCAATGGCGGTGGTTCATGAGCTTACGCATAAGAGGCTTGATAAAGCGAATCCTGCTTTAAATGAAGAGATGGCACTTGAGCAAGAGATAGAAGTTTGGAAAGAATGTGCACTTTATCTGAAGGCTAGGGGGTATGAGTTTGAGTTTGATAGTAATGGGGGGTGGAGGATAGTTCAGGTTAAGACTGAGATGGAAGCAAGACAAGATGAGGAAGAGAGGTTAGCTACGCGTCAGCTTTTGAGATTGAATGGTGATGAGATTAGGGCAATTAGCAATTTTGTAAGGAGTAACTACGATGAGATATATTTAGATGTTGCTCAGATGGCTAAAAAAGCGGGCAAAAATAAGGGTAATAAGAGCAGTAGCCCCCTTTTAAGTAAAATTGATTACGAAGCGTATTCAAACGAGCAGGAGCAGAAGTACATTGAAGAGATGATTAGAGATACTCCGCGTATTTCAAATACTCAGCTGAATGAACAACTGCAGTCGATGGCAGATCAGATTCGAAAGTTAGTGAATAATGATCCTGTGAGTCAGTATTTTGGTATAGAATTAGCAGATCAATTTGATGTAATTCTTTTAGATAGCCCATCTTTTGATGCTTTCATTTATCCTAACAGATCAGATACCATGATACTAACTACAGGCGCATGTTCGCAGTTGGGCGCAATTCAACTTAAGGGCATATTAGGTCATGAGCAAGCTCATGCTATTCAGGAAGTAATTGCTAAAAAGTTGGGAAAGAGTAAGAGTTTAAATAATGTGTGGGAGTCTAGGAAGGCAAAAGCGAATCAAATGTTATTGAATGATTTGGTCAAAAGAGCAACCTCTCAGTCTCGAGAAGTATTCTGCGATACGCATGGTAGTCTGTATTATTTATCTGAAATGGGGGTGGGTTATCGAGACGTGATTGCAATGCATGCAACCCTAGCTTCTCAGAATGTAGTATCTAAAGATGGACAGAAAGGTGAATCCCTGGATCAATTTTCATTTCTCAGGACTCATCCCCAGGATGATATAAGAATTGAGATCATTCGATTGGTAGGTTCAAGATTGGATCATCCAGTTCGGGAGCTCGTTAATGATATTGACTCTAGTGTAGTCGAATCCTCTTTAAATCATTCTAGGGCATCTAAATATAATGATATTTTATCCAAGCATATGGATTTATCTGGATTGTTAGCGTTCTTAGTAGCTTCTCAGGAGATACTAAGTGTGAAAGACGGACCCTTACTTAGTAAGTTAGATGTTGTGAAGTTAGAGAAAAGTTTACGAAAACTAAATCAACAAGAGATTATCGAAATATTTAGTATAGTTGAATTTATAGGCAAGTTAGTAGGCTATGCTAGTGACACAGACAAAAAAAATGAGATTCCAATTTTGGAATTGTTGAGAGATAGGTTTAGTGAAGAGCGGGAATCGCCCCCAAAATTGAGCTTAGAACCACTTAATATTACAGAAGTAGACTCGCATGAGGCTACTAATATCGTTGAATATTATAAGGCAGTGAGCGATGTAGTTGAGAAAGTGTTAAAAGATTCTTTATCTGATGAAGAAAGAGTACTTTGTTTGGCAAATGAAGGTTCTCAGTTAAGTCCGGATAGTTTACTTAAGTTAGCTACGGCAGGAAATGCTCCTGAAAATCTAATTTTTAGATTCTTAGAAGTTGCATTGCCTGCTGTAGCTACTAGGGACTTGGCTTGTTTTCAGGGAGATCATCCTAATAAGTTGCAAATAGGAAGACGTGGAAAAGCGACAGATCTATTCTTTGTAGAGGGTAGATCAGATTGGAATGATCTAAATCATAATGGAAATAAAATAGCTCGAGAAAAGAATTTCAAATTGTTACTTGATAATGTTAGAAATTATGCTCATGATCAATTGTTTAGTTCTCCTGATGACTTTTTAGAATGGTTAAGTAACTTACAAGCTAGTTATCAGGGATCTAAGTCAAATTTAATTCCTCGACTTGGACATTTAGAAATTAGTAAATTGATATTTGCGTATTCTTTAGAATTACCGAACTCTAAAGATAGAGACTATCTATTTTTATATCTATCTAAACAAATGAATGAAGATTGTTCGTCTGAATTGCTTCGTTGTTTAGAGGTAAGGGAGCTAGATAGAGAAGATACTAACAATCTAATACTACCTTTAGATTTAATAGAATCGTTAAAACTACATCTACCTTTTGTATTAGATTGTTGGATTGCTTCAAAGTCTACTAGTAGGAGTCGATTTCCACGTTTAATTAACTTTATGACTCAGCCGAATCTGAGATATGAAGAAAGAAGTCAGAATATCCATGAATCTTTTGCTCTAAATGAATCTGGTGAACTGAAGGAAAAATTTATAAGGCAGAATGAGACGATGAATGAGTATTTAAATCGTTTAGGTGATCTTCCTCATAGATTTGGAAATGAATTTTGGAGAAAAATTGCGGAGAGTGCTCTTAGATCTACTGAAGATTTAGAATTACTGGTGAAATTTTTAGATCATACTTATTCTCACCCAAGTGCTCAGCAGTTAGATTGGTTAGATTATACTAAGGTGTATTCTAAGCTTGTGGTCATTAATCATTATCTTGATAAGCAACTTAAAGATGGAACTAAGATATCTTCAGATGAGTTATTATGCATTGAAGAGTTGGTACTTTCTTTGCCATCAATCGTCGATAGAAATGAGTTAATAACAAATTTACATAAACTTGCTAAATTGTCTGGTTTACGTTTTAGTAAAGTCAAGGTATCTGATTTTAGCTTTGGAACTGAGGCTGAGCAGATTCATTCCAGAGTTAATAGCATAAGAAGGGATGCTAATGATATCTGGTTTAAATTTGAACAAGAAATTGCAAAATTTGATCAGTATTCGATCGATGACTTTAAGCCAGTTAGGTATCTTACTGAGGATGATATAGAAGATATTTTTGCAGATAGAAGAAAGAGCGTTGCTAAATTTAACAATATAAATCATGAAATTGAAGAAGGGATTGGGAGGACCAAATATCTTTACTTGACTAATGTGAAAGGTCTAAATTCTGATCTTAAAACTTATCTCCTTGAAGAGGTTGGTGAAATTGGATCAATGGCTAGCTATAGACACGGTATTTATAAGTATCTTCTATATAGAAATGGTGAGCCGACACGTCCTCTCAGTATGAAGGGAGAGATTATGCAGGAAGTTGAGGAGTTCATTCTTAAGCAAGATGGATATCTAGATCCTGGAAGTGATACTTGGAAACCAAATACGCTTAAGGATATTAAGGATAGGATATTGTACTTGGAATCACTTTGTCCTTTAGCCATAGAGCTAAGAGATGATTGGCTTTTAAATTTAATTAAGATGGCTAAGCAGGAGGACATAACTTTAGATGAAGATACTTTAAGAAATATTCGTGGCATGATGTATGTGGAAGTGAATAGAGAAGAAGTATCAGATTTATTATGGGAAAAATTATCTGTTAAATTATATAAATCTCGCAGAATAAATGTATCAGAATTAGTTGATGTTATCAGAGATTTGTATCCTGCGTATAGTCTTAGAAGAAATGAAGTAATTAAAAAGGCAAGAAAAGCTTTAATCTCTTATGAATCCCCAGATGCACGACTTCTTCAGATGTTATGGTGGGATCCAGGCTTACCACAGGCTTTACCTACAGAG
>JBILFC010000194.1:0-5994 GCA_044351785.1 Bdellovibrionota bacterium | reverse complement strand
CTCTCTCCCTAAAATGCTTCTCATCTTTTAGGCCTAAAGCTAATTGAATCTCAACTCGACTCATCTCGCCCTTCATAACAGAAAGCATTTTTCTGACTTCGGGGGCGACTTCGGGGGCGACTTCGGGGGCGACTTCGGGGGCGACTTCGGAAATCCCAAAAATAGAATTAACTTCAGGATATTTAACTACAATTCTAAAAATGTCCCCTTCTATCAACTCAGGATCACTACCCCCGTACTTCCTACCAAATTTCATTAACTTTCTCATCCCTGAACCAAGTTCGTCAGCCCGACCAATTTCTCTAAAGAAACGAGCAATGACAGGGTTCTTAGGAAAGGGAGTAAAAGTTTCAGGGTTAATAGTGCCAAAACCATGTGGCTTATTACTATTCTCTGTTATCACCCTACCTCTCTCAATAATTAATTTGGCAGGAAAGGCATTCAAGTACTCCCTATGAATAAGAATATTAGAAGCTATTTCTCTAAAAATTGCACTTCTTAAGCTTAAACGATCGGTATCTTCTAGATGAAAGGGATCTGGCAGATGCTTTGCTACAAAAGCCATAATACGCTCATAGCTTTCTATAAGATTCGTCTCCACGATATCCCTATCATCATATCGATCTAGATTAACTTTTCGTAAAATTAAATCAGTTTTATGGTGAGGCACTGCAGTAAGAATTAGACTGTCGGTACCCAACAATAGAATACCAGCCAAAGTAATGCCACTTATATTATTAACATCTGTTTGATAAAGCTGAGCACTCTTCAAAAAGTCCATATCATCCATATCTTTCCAAGGATGATCTTCACGCATTATAATAGCTAACTTCCTAGCTTTAGCTATCAGGTCAGGCCGCAAGTCAGTAACTTTAACAAAAGGATAAATTTTATTTTCTGAATATGAAGATTGCTTTCGACTATAAAGCGAATAAACAAGATTAGTATTATTTGTTATATCATAATCCCCATCTTCATTTCTGTCATAAATCCTACCATTACAGCGATGTACTTGAGAACTGGCTGGTACGTAGATATGCAATACAATTTTACCTTCTATTTCTACTTCATCTATAGAGAGATAAACAGGAGGATTTATTTTTAATTCATTATTAACAGAATTAACAAAATCTTTTTTCATTTGCACTAAGGAGACGGGGGCACAGCCCACTATACTACCGTCATCTCGAACTCCCAATAAAATCGTACCGCCTATTCGATTTAGGAAAGAGCAGACTGTCTCATAGACGTCTCGACTTAGCCCTACATGAGACTCTTTAAACTCTAAAGAGATACCCTCACCTTGCCTAATTAAATTTAAAATGCTCTGTTCGTTTATGTTCACTACTAGTTTACCACTATTTAAATCAAGTTTTACTAAGAATATTGGAGTTTAAATACTCTAATCCATCGAGAAGCTAAAGATAAACATAGGTGACGTAACTAGCTGCGTGATTGCGCATATTTCATCGACAAGTCTCTCTACACTCACGAAATACGCGCAATCGCGCAAATCGCACAAAATTTAACGAGGGGTAATCGGCTCTCAAATACCTACCAAATTACCAAGAATACGTGGTCACTCACTGACAAATGCCCGATTCACACTTAATTTACCCCGTATATAACAGCCATACAGAGAACCTAGTGTAGCACCTGATAGATATGTAACAGCCCTTACCCCCTCCCTCTTACAGTCTTCCCGCCTTACTGTAAAACTAGCCTCCCCTTACTCCCCTTCTTCCTGTTACCCCTTCTTCCACCCTTCCATCCTTCCTGTTTGTTTCCCTATCACTATTTCTTAATTTCCCTATAAATGGCATCTTAGGGAACAATTTTTAATAGATTTAAGCTCGGAGCAAGATCGGTGACAGACGGAAACAGACAACTCTCTACAGACCTAAGAAGACCACAGCCTAACATTACTAGCGTGGATATTTTTAGAGATGAAAAACAAGAGTACCAACAGAATACCGAAGCACATCCTATTTCAGATTACATCCGGTTATTCGTTATTCACCACAGACTAATAGCAAGCGTTGCACTTGTAGTGGTATTTTTAACAATCGTTCACAACTACTTAGCAACCCCATTATTTACTGCAGAATCAGAAATAAGCATAGGTGCTTATTCCCCAACTGTAACAGGAACAAGCTTTGAAGAATCTATTGCAAAGCAAACTGAGAAAAAAGATTACCTAGAAACTCAAATAAAACTCATTGAGCGTCTTACCTTAGCTGATAAAATGCTTTCAGACAAAGAAATAGGAACACAGATTATCAGCTACTTAAATAGTAGAACCTCTATACTTGGATCTATCACAGGAGCATTTTCTAGCATTTTTAGAAGCAGTTCAAGTAGTACCGAATCTGAATCAGAATCAACTTCTAGCTATCAACATTCAGTAGGGCTACTAAGATCTTACCTAGGCTTAATTTCAATTAATCCAGTAAAGAAAACTTTCCTAGTAAAAGTTAGTGCTACCACGTCCGATCCAGAATTATCAGCAAAAATAGCTAATCTTCATAGCCAAAATTTTATTGAACTTGCCAAAGAAGAAAAGCAAAAAACAGCTCTTTCAAACTTAGTGTTCCTTAGAAGCCAGGCAGAAGAACTCGCATCTAAAGTGGCAGTTATAGAACAAGACATTGCTAAGTATGCTGAAGAAAACGCCATTGTCGCTCTTAATCAAGACGAGAATATTGTTCTTAGAAAAATGTCCGAGCTAAATCAGTTACTAACAGAGGCCACCGCAAAAAGAATTAAAGCAGAATCAGAATTCAATGAAGCAAAAGATGGAGGGAATATCTCCTCAAGCTCTAATGACTCTAGAGGTCTTGAAGATATCAAACTTAGAATCAGAGAAAGAGAAGGAGAATACGCTAACTTAGGACAAAAGTTTAAACCTGCATACCCTGCAATGATTCAACTTAAAGCAGAGATTGATAGCTTAAAAGTAAATCTCAAAAGCCAAGAAAAGTTGATGTTAAGAAATACTGAAGCTCAGTACAAAGCTGACATAGCTTCAGAGGAAGAATTAAAAAGGGAATTGGAACTTCAGAAGAGTAAAGCTTTTGATCTTTCAAGACGCTCAGTAAAATACAATTCGATGAAAAGAGAGTTTGATTCAGTAAAGGATCTTCACCAGTCCGTACTAAGGCAATTAAAGGAAGCTCAAATAGGTGCTGAAAGCGAAGTAAATAACATTACCATGTCAGATAAAGCAGCTATTCCGCAAGCTCACTCTAGTCCCAATAGACCAAGGAACATATCACTCTCTCTATTCCTTGGACCAATTTTGGGATTCCTCATCGCTCTACTATTAGAAGTTCTAAATAATACAATGGAAACTGCGGATCAAGTTCAAAAGGTTCTACAACTCCCATCTCTTGGAGTAATACCATCCTTTAGCTCTGAAGGATCAACATATCAACCAGCGGCCCTTACTGCTCTAACAGAAAGAAGCAAGCTTGCATTAGAAAACAAAGATCTTGAAGAAAATACCGAAGAACATAATCAGGACCTTAGCCCTACTCCACTAGGAAAACATGTTGAGCATAGCTTGGTTACCGTATCTGCTCCATTTTCAGCTACTAGTGAAGCATTTAGAGCAGTAAGAACTTCAATACTATTGTCATCTGCGGATAATCCTCCTCGAGTAGTACTCGTAACAAGCTCAAGAAAGGGTGAAGGGAAGACTACCTTAAGTAGTAACCTAGCTCTTACTATCGCAGGAACAGTAAAATCATTAGTTCTTATAGATTCTGACCTCAGAAGATCTGCTGTTCATAAACATTTTGGCATAGCCAATGATGCTCCTGGCCTGGTAGAATACCTAACAGGAATGTGTACCCTTGATGAAGTTATTCACAAAACATCTCATGCTAAATTATTTGTTATCCCTGCCGGGATAAAACCACCCAATCCAGCTGAACTTCTTGGTTCTAAAAAAATGGCTGATTTATTAGACATACTCCGTGAAAAGTTTGAGTTCGTGCTAATTGACTCACCTCCAATTCTCCCCGTAACAGATGCAGTTCTTCTATCAAGAGTTGTTGACGGGGTAATCATGGTAGTAAGAGGTCAGAAAACAGAACAGAACATTGCTAGAGACGCTAAGAATAAAATTGCTCAAGTTGGCGGTAAAATTCTTGGAGTAATACTAAATGGAGTAGATGTTAAACGCGGGCATCATTATTATTACTATAGAGACTCTTACTCTGACTACTACGCGGAAGATACTGAAGATAAAAAGAAAGGTGGATTAAAGTTTTGGGGAAGAGACTAAGTCAAGTATTCTTTTACAGTTCCTACTTG
Organism: Bdellovibrionota bacterium; assembly: GCA_044351785.1. Lineage (GTDB taxonomy): Bacteria > Bdellovibrionota_C > UBA2361 > SZUA-149 > DAOLCO01 > JAIYCX01. The sequence goes on along the minus strand of JBILFC010000194.1, from coordinate 1,677 downwards.
CACTGTGCCTCTGCGCTACAATCTCTAATGCTCTTACTGAATGATGCCCTACTAACGAAGTATTATTAATATATTTTTTCATTGCATTTGTTAAATCCTTAGCGTCTCCAACTTTAATCACATAACCATTTACCTCATCAATTAAAGTTTCGGTAATAGCTCCGACATCTGTACTAATTGCTGGTAGCCCCACCGACATCGCCTCCATTAAAGCATTCGGAAATCCTTCGTGGTAAGTGGGAAGAACAAATACGTGGGATGATGAGAGTAAGGACCGAATCTCTTCCTTCCCCTGCCAGCCTGCGATAGTTACAATATCATTTAAATGATACTTAGAAATAAAAGCGGCTGTAGAATCTAAAAAAGTACCGCCGCCAACTAAAGTAAAATTAAATTGGTATCCCTCATCTCTTAATGCTCTACAAGCTTCCAATATTTCAACAATACCTTTATCTTTTACCAACCATCCTATAAAAATAAATCGAATAGTTTGACCAGTCTCTACTTTTTTAGCAACACTTCCAATCTCCCACTCATCGGATAACCAACTTGGAATAACCTCTAAACGATCCTTAGATACACCCAGGCTTATTAAATGAGTAGACCACTTCTCTCCTTGCAATATGACTTTGTATGGCAATCTTAAACCCAATTTAAAAAACGAAGCTATGCTAGTTCCATCCTTAATTTTAAGTAACGCACTATTTCTTATTAAAAGGACTACTGGCACGTTTCGCAAACGACACAACGCACAGAGAACAAACCTCTCGATAAAACTACTCAAACCTCCACAGTACATAATACATCCTTGGAAGTCATTACTTCTAACAAGCAACTTAAATACTTCAATTACCCTAAGCAAACTTACTAATACTTTCTCATTCTGACTTGGAGGCGGAAAACTTGGTTGAATAGTATTAACTGCTTCAATCTGATAACTAGCTTTTTCCATATATCTAACTAAGCCGTTAGCAGATGACAATTGCCCTCCTGGATTCTGCTTTGGATCATTTGTAGGCCTAGGACCGATAAATAAGATCTTAGACATAATTTAATTTAACCCAGACCACAGAGCCAACTGCAATATTTTCCACAGGGTAAAACCGTTATCTTCCACCCCTATTCTATGCTTGTAGATTAAATCTTCTAATTTATATCTTTCAAATCCAAATCGAATTAAAAACTGTTCATCAAGTATAGCATCCCTAGCAAAATCACTTAATGGGCCTTTTAACCACTTCTTATAAGGGACACCAAATCCCTGTTTAGGCGCATCAATTATATCATTTGGAAGACGTCCTCTAAGAGACTCCCTGAGTACATATTTGCCCTTCAGTCCTTTAAAAAAATATTTGGTAGGCATATTGATAGCCAACTTAAGAACGTTTTCATCTAATAGAGGCACTCTGGCCTCTATTCCGCACGCCATCGTAGATCGATCGACTTTTGCTAAAAACTGAGAGGGTAACTGCAACATAATATCCGTCAACAGCATTTTTCTAACTTCATCAAATTCATTAAATCTAGAATCACACTTCTTAAAACTCAAAAATGGATCCGTTTCGGTATTCAATTTTCTACGTTGCTCATGATTTAAAATACTAAGAGGAGAAAATTCTAATCTTTCGGTGGTTAGCAACGATGCCATCCTTACAGCATCAGCATTGGTGGTCATAA
>JBILFC010000192.1:0-6025 GCA_044351785.1 Bdellovibrionota bacterium | reverse complement strand
TATGAATGGAATAGGCAAAGTTACCTGCTTCTTCTCTCGCGGGCGTATTAGCAGTTGCAGTAGTAACTTTTTTTAATACATACTTTTCTTCGGCATATTTAGTTAGCTGATTCATAGCAGCATCATAACATGCTGTTATATCCTGCGGCGAATCTTCATCAATACATTTATAAGATAATATTAGAGATCTTGAAAAGTCTCTTTTTAGCATATTCACTTCCATATCACGCATTAAGTTGTAACCTAATAGGGAAAAGGCAACTAAAATTGGAAATACAAATGCAAATTCAAGCATGATGCTACCCTTCTCGTTCATAGGAGAGCCATGTGAATAAGTGCTTTTTCTAAACTTTTCAGTCATGCTGTAGCCCCAGGATCAGATAGTTCCCAATCATACATCCTCACAGTAGAAATTATTTTCATCGTAGGTATAGGGATATTCTTAAACTTTAATCCCACAGGCTTAATGTAAGTTTCTAAGGTTACCCAAGATCTGGGCAAGATCTTAATAGTAGCAGTATTGTTTCTTGGACAGTCATAAGCATCATCTTTATAGGCTTCTATAACGACACCAGTTAAAGTATTAGTTTTTACTTTATAACAAACCGGTGGATTTAATCTGGGATCTCCAATCTGCATTCTGATTAGAATTAAATCCGTTCCAAGCACTACACCCGTATTATATTTTCTTAAATTAGCTGCTAAGACTTCCTTTAAACGAACTTCTACCTCTTTAGTAATTGCACCAGATGGGTTTCTTATCGGACCAGTTGAAATTGTTTTTAATGTTTGGAAATTAGCGTAGTAAGTCTTGTACGATGCAAATAGTTGCGAGCAAATTAAAACGATCCCAAGGATAAACATGATAAATAGAGGCAGAACGACACTAGCCTCTATCAAAGTAGCTCCTTTTTCATTAGCTAGACTAATTTTATTTACTTTCTTTTGCTTCAAACTAAAACCCTGTAAAAATTTAAACCTCACTACCATCTACATATCGGATAAATGATAAAAAAACTTCTATTTTTCGATAAGTGCCTATAAAAACTAGGACTTTATAGTTATGCACAAATTCTTGTCAAATGTGATTTAGGCCAGATCAGCCTTAAGGGAGTGGTAATAGAGAATTGCTCTTTCAGTATCGACTTGAGTTGTAATTTTAAAATTAGAACTATCACTTTTTAAAATTGAAACAGGATATCCCGCTCGCTCAAGTAGCATAGAGTCGTCAAAAATAGTCTCACTAAATTCGAACTTATCATAAGACTCTTTAATAAAATGTGCGGGGAAGATTTGTGGAGTTTGTACTTCCCATAAAGTATCTCTATCTAAAGTATTACTTATAGATAAATCTCTGTTGCAAACTTTTATTGTATTTACGACAGGTACGCCAAGAACATATCCCCTTTGATTATTCGTAGCTAAAAATATACCTTCCCGCAATAGCTCACTAGAAAAGAATGGTCTAGCACCGTCATGAACAAAAATAACTTCGAAAGGATTCGCAGTTTCTAGCTTTCTAATTACATTTAAACCATTAAGTACAGATTCAGATCTAGTTGTGCCGCCACTAGCGATACTTGAATTTAAAGCACTAAATGAATTGAGAACGGATTTAAATTCTAATGTTGATTCATTGGGACAAACCAAAACTAGGTCCCTAACACCCGCCTTTTGTATTCTATCTAAAACTTCATGAAGAACGAACCAATTTTTATCAAGCTCAATTAGGACTTTTGACTTGACTGTACCTAAATCTCCCATACGCGAACTAGAACCCGCGCACACTAAGATACAAGCAGCTTTTGCTAGCATAGACAGTTTAAGGTCAGGATTAAAGCACTAAGGCTGACAAATTTCTTCTAACTCTTCCCTAATACTATCTTCAGGCGAAGCTTTAGCAATCGAAAGTTCCTTAACAAGTAGACCTTGAGCAGTATCAAGCATCCTTCTTTCGTTAAAAGATAGTTCTTTATCAATCTTTAATACTGTAAGATCTCTTATAACAGAAGCAATCTCAAGAACTGAGCCTGTTTTAATCTTCTGAGAATACTCACGGTATCTACGATTCCAAGTCTGATTATCAATCTCAACATCCTTGTCTTTTAATATTGCATAGACCTTATCAACAGTAGATGGATCTACAACTCTTCTAAGCCCAACGGTCTTAGCCTGACTAACTGGAACCATGATCTTCATTCCAGTTTCTACGATAGATACCATATAAAACTTTTGTTGAGATCCACTTACGCTACGAACTTGGATCGCTTCAACAATACCTAATCCATGAGCAGGATAAACAACCTTATCCTTCTCTCTGAACTCCATTACTTGCTCATGTGCTCTGCTCGCAGCTAATGCAGCATCTTTAGACTCTGCAGAGATACCATCTGGGCTCAATGATTGTCCTGTTTCAGCACTCCAGATATATCTTTTAACTTGAACATTTGGTCTAGGTAAAAAGCCATAACGCCCAGGACCACTCATTCCGTATCCTAGTTGTTCAGATTTTCTTGGTCTACCCCTTTTTCGCTTTATAGGGATATCTGGATTTATTAACTGTCCTGGTTGTAAAAGACCATTTCCTTGGTCCATTCCATTCGCTAAAGCCTTAGGCTTTCTTCCTCTTTTTTTAGGGCCTGCTGCAAGCTCCTCAGGTGTAGGTAACGGATTTTTTCTCGGACGCCCTCTCCCTCTCTTTACAACTGCTTCTCCACTATCAGATACTAATTCCAATGAAATTGCATCTTTTAAAGCTGACTGATCTTTAAGGGAGGGTCTACCTCTCTTTCTCTTTTCTGTTTCCATAGGTGCACTATTAGCCTTAACGTTCTCGGCTTTATTCAAATTTACTTTTTCTTTTGTATTAGTTACCTTAGGTTGCTTAGACAAGGACTTAGGTAATGACTTAGATGATTTTACAACTTTCTTGTCATCTTTCTTAATAGGTTTACTTACGACCTTAGCTTGAACCTTAGCCTTGCCTGCTGGTTTTGCCTTAGCCTTTAACTTACTGATTTTATTAGCAGAAGAGGGTTTACTAGACACCTTACGAACTGGCTTAGTAACCTTAGAGGATTTTTGTTTTGAGTTTTTTGAGGCCATCCTTGAATCCTGGGTATAGCTGTAGTACTTAAATGGTTAGACTCTATACAATATTTTGGACAAATAGTCAATCCCTATTAAAGAAGTGACAATTCCATTAGGATAGCATCTTCCTGATTATCTGCGTAATATGCCAATCTCTGACCTACTTCTCTAAAGCCTGCGATCTGATAAAGACTCCTTGCCGAGCTGTTTGATTTTCTAACTTCGAGATGAGCAACCGTACATTTTATAACTTTTGCTATCTCAAGAACTTCACAAAGTAAGAAGGAACCTAAACCTAGACCTCTATAGCCCGGCAATAACCCTATGTTAAGAAGGTGAAATTCATCCTCTACAATCCTAGAGAAACTATAACCTATAAGTGATTGGGTAGTTTTATCAAATACCCCCACACGAATTGAATTCAGATTAGCAAACTCTGATTCAACTAAGCCCCTACTCCATCCTTTAGGATAAATCTGAGGTTCCAGTAGCACAATCTCATCTATAAACTCAGGCCCAATAGTTGATGCAGTATACCCTTCAGGTACCAAATCCCTATTAAGATCTATAGATTTTCTATCAGCCTTACCCAAGTCTAGCCTCTTAAATGATAATTATTATCCTCTGCTATCTTTAAAACCTGTCCTTGAAGTTGTTCTATTTGTTCGCCTAAAAGAGTCCCATCGTCTAGTGAAAAAGTAAATCGTAAGGATACACTCTTCTCTTGTTCTTTTAATGGTGCTCCTCTATAAATACTAAATGGGACAATCTCAATTTGAGAATTATCACTCTTCAAAGCATTCTTAAATTTACTCTCCAATTCACTATACTCTAGACGACTATCAACGACTAAAGAAACTTCAAAATGACTTTTTGGGAAACGAGAGAATGCTTTAAATCTTAAATTCTTATTATCTAATGCTACGATAGCCATAATATCAAGCTCTGCAATAACTGCTCTACTAGACTTTATATCTAAACATGATGGGCGAACCTCAGATATCATTCCAACTACTGTAGAATCTATCATAATCCTTGCGGACCTAAATGGATGCATCCATGATTTGAGACCAAAACTTAAATCAGAATTACTCTCATTATAACTCTTAAAAGAAGCTTGTTTATGACAAAGTGCATAAATCAAACGTTCTGCAGATTTTCTAATTCCGTAAAATAGACTTCCATCTGATATATTAGGAGTTCCTTGCGGTAGAGCTTCAGCCTTTTTATTCTCAACTCCCGAGATTGAACAAAGGCGTTTCTCTACATATCCATTTACACTACTTGCGTCTTGCTCATAGGCTCTACCTATTTCAAATGCAAAAAAAGAGTCCGTGTTTTTATTGTTTAAATTAATGACATCAAGCATATTCGGAACTAAACTAAGCTGGACTATGTTTAAATTCTTATCTACAGAGTTCTGTACTTCAATAGCCTTTTCTAGTGGATAGCCAAATTTTTCAGTCCTTTCTTTAGAAGCGAAAGTATAACAATAAACTTCAGTAAACCCATCAGCTGCCAAGACTTCTCTTATCTTAACTTCAGCAGTACCAATCACAGACCTCTTACTACGAGCAGAATTTATCTGTGGGGGTACACTTGGAACCCTTTCGTACCCAATAGTTCTTCCAACTTCTTCGACTAGATCATCAGAAATTGAGATATCCCTAGTAGCTCTGAAATATGGGACTTTAATTGATTCACCACTGATCTCGAACTTCAATCTTTTTAAAATCTCATCAATTTCACCAATTTCAGGCACGCCACCCAGTCTTTCTTGAATGTAGACTGGATTATATGCAATCTTAAGGTCCGCTGGAACAGAAGGATAAATTTCAGAATACCCATCAAGACTAAAGCTAGCCCCTACTCTTCTTAAAAGTTCAACGAATCTCACTGGTGCTAGGATTGTCTGCACTGGGGATAGACTTTTTTCATATCTAACAGAAGAATCAGTTCTTACTCCATGAAATTTACAAGTCTTTCTTACTACAACAGGGTCAAAGTTTGCTGCTTCTAAAAGTACTGATTCAGTATTGTCACTTATAGAAAAATCAAGCCCACCAATTACCGCAGCTAAATTTAAAATTCCTTTAGAATCTGCAATAACTAAATCATCGACTGTTAATTCTCTTTCAATTTCATCAAGACCGATAAATTTTTCATCTTTATTAGCTCTTCTAGCTAATAGCTGATCACCTCGAATGGTATTGATATCGAATGCATGATTAGGTTGACCAACTTCATGCAGAATATAATTACTAAGGTCTATTAAGAATGCTCTTATCCCAGCACCCACCGCAAATAATCTTCTTTTTACCCAAGCTGGAGTTTCTAATTTAGTAATGCCACTAATTTTGGTAAATGAGAGTCTCCGACAGTCCTTTCCGTCCTTAATTTCTATTTTGTAATTTAAAATCCTTGGCGCCTTTTCAATCTCATTGTCATTAATCAACTTATCAAAGTCGACTTTTAATGGCCTTTTTAATATCGCACTCAATTCACGAGCAAAACCAAAATGACACCATAAATCAGGTCTATGGGTAAGTGATTTATTATCAATGTCTATAACTTGATCAGAGACATATCCAAGCACGGATACAGAGCTTCCTAGTTTCACACTATCATCAACTACGTCTACAATTCCTTGATGACTAACTCCTACGCCTAACTCTGATTCAGATACAAGGATACCTTCACTAAGAACATCTAATATCTCAGCTTTTTCTATTTCCTTTAATACCTCTTCTTCAGCAACCATTGAGGGCTTCCTTACCACACCTCCTACTGGCACATAAGCTGTCAGCATCCCTTCTCGAACATTAGATGCACCGCAAACTACCTGATATGTCTTCTTACCATCAGTAACCTTAACGACTTTTAAATTATCCTTTTTCGGATGAACATTAACTTCTTCAACCTTAACCACAATTGC
>JBILFC010000190.1:0-6079 GCA_044351785.1 Bdellovibrionota bacterium | reverse complement strand
TTGTCAGTTAACTTTTAAGAGCAATAACATGCTCCATGAAACTCATTTCTTGAAGTTTATGATCATTCATTGAGGCTTAGGGTCTTCTTTTGATTCGCAAAGTGATTTATTGGGATCTTCTTCTTTATTTTCTTCTAGTAGTGAAGATCCTAGAGTCTTAATGGGCGATTCTAATGTGTTTTTTAAGTCAGTTCTAAGTTCTCTCAGTGTATTAAATTCTTCTCTTAGTCCTGTCTGGTCTAGACCTAGACCTAGTCCTGGAATGGCAACTTCTTTTCTAAATTCTTCAGCGGTATGTTTAATTTTCCAAATTGTTCTACCTAACCATTGGGCGATTTCAGGGATTTTATCAGGACTAATGAAAATTAGAGTGACAATTAAGATAACTAGAATTTCAGATCCACCTAGGCCAAACATGATTAAATTTTTGAATTTATTATGTTGAATCTATAGCACAGATTGCTTGATTCTGGCGAGTCTAGGCATTATCAAAGATTTCATTGCCGTTTTCGTCGAAAACCCGATCTTTTTTAAGTTTCTTTCTTAATCTTCCAAGACGAGTTGCTGCATCTTTTGCTCTATTGATGCAACCCTCGATGATTTTTTCTCTTAAATCATCATCTGAGCCTTCGCAGAATAATTGAGCAAGTTCTACTGACTCTTTAAATTGGTAGTCATAAGTTTTAACATCTCTAGCTGCAGTTGAGAATTCTTTAGCCTGTCTCATTGCAACTGAAAGTCTGTATAGATTATTTAGTATGATAGCAGTAAATGCACCATTTCTATCTGGAGCATTTAAAACAGCTTCGCTAAGAGTAGGCCCTGCTGTAGCTCTCTCAAGAACCATTTCAATCATTTCTGTGGTAAATGGAGGTACGATAAAACCTCTCGCACCAGCTCTCAACAAGCTAAACACGTCGTCTATCCTTGGTTGTTCTGAGATAGGAATCAATATGGTATTAGAATCCATGTCTAGCATTTGTTTTACAAAGTCGACCGAAGGCATATCCGTCGATTTAGCTTCAAAGATCACATGAGTGAAATTTCTAACTTTAGTTTTTTCTATAGCTTGAAGATGGGAAGAGGAAGTGCTCATTTGCGTAAAGCCGATAGACTTCATCGCCTGTCTAATCTGGCTAGAAGTTGTACCTTGAGTGCACATAACCATAACCGTATACTGGTTTCTGTCTCTGGCAAATTTTTTCTCTGAAGCTGTAGCCAATTTATAACCTTACTTAAGTTCCTGTCCTGTTTAAATACGGCTTAAAGTGCAAAAGCCTAAAGCACAATTTTCACAAATCATGAGCGTGCGTCTAATATGTTGAATATATTAGGTTTTTATGACTGTTTACTTTTGTAAGTACTCTGGTAAAGAGATGTAGGGGAGAGGTTCGGATAATCGCTCTTACTTTATGTAAGGGAGGAAAGTCAGGACTCCATAGAGTAGGCTGGCCTTAATAAGCCTGGGGTGACCCAGAGAAAGTGCAACAGAAAGTAAACCGCCAAGGGAAACTTTGGTAAGGGTGAAACGGTAGGGTAAAAGCCTACCAGCAGGTAAGGTAACTTACTTGGCTAGGTAAACCTCAGCTGGAGCAAGACCGAACAGAAAACAGCATTTCTTAATTGAAGTCCATAGTTACTCGCTATGTTTGTAATCGGGTTGTGTCGCTTAGATGAATGATTATCGGTTTATTGAAAGATAGACTACAGAATCCTGCTTATAGACCTCTCCCTTTTTATTTTATTAGAATTTAAATTCTAGTTTCTAATAACTATATGATAAGCTTATAAAGCAAGGTATGCTAAAGTAAGCTTAGTAAGAGAAAGGCATATTCTAATTCTTATAGATGATTTCTAAATATCTGAATCCTCAAGTACCAATTTTAGCTGATGGCGACTTAATGGCCGTAGTAACTCAGGCCGTGGAAGAGCAGTCTACTATAGAGTATCTTATTAGTGAGGGAGTGGATCGTAATGAGTTGATATATCTCGTTCATGCTGGAAGAGTATTGTCTGATGTGAGTTTCCAAGCTGAAATAGTAAAGATTAATGTCAGCTCAGATTTATATTCGATGGTACTTAATTTTCGAGATGCCTCTATTTCCAAAGGAAAAACAGGCGCTAGGTTAATTTTTATTGATGACGAAGTAATAGGGGACTTTTTTAAGGACGCTAGATTGATTTCATCTCTATTTGAATTATTGATGAAAGGATCTTTATCGATAGCTAGGACTATAAATCTAGATTCAGATATTAGAGGGAATAGATTTTTCTATCATCCACGCATTATGTTTAAGGGTGAGGTCATGCCTAACCCGCTTTTTATTTCACCTTCTACCATCGGTGAAGGGGAAAAACCTTTTGAAGTATTTCTGAATCAAACATTAAATCGTACCAGTATTAGTAAGGGGAAGATACATAATTTCCCAACGAACCTTCCAAACTTGCTTGAGTCCATCTTAGATAGTGTGCCGATAGGAATTGTCGCAGGAGATATTTACGGCAACATGGTGTTTTTTAATAAAGAAGCGATTAGGATAATGGGATTACCTGCTAGTCCATTGCCCTATGCAGAAAGAATCAGAAGATTTGGAAATTTTTTGCCAGATAAGAAAACACCATACCCTTTTGAAGATTTACCTTTATCTAGAGCTATTAGAGGCGAAGTGTTTGAAGGTGTTCCTTTGTTCATAAATCGACCAGAGTTAGAACGTGGGGTTATGGTAGAGTGTAATGGACGTGGTATGTATGATGCAGATGGTACTTTGCTTGGAGGGGTGGTCATATTTCATGATATTACTGCATTAGAAGAAGAACGAGAAGAAAAGAAGAATTTAGAAGGTCGCTTACTTCAAAGTCAGAAGATGGAAAGTTTGGGATTAATGGCGGGAGGTATTGCACATGATTTTAATAATCTCTTAGTGGGAGTACTTGGCAATGCTAGCGTGTTATTGCAAACAGAAGCCTTGAGTTCTCCTTATCGAAAACGCTTGATGCAAATTCAAGATGCTGGCACTCAGTTAGCTGAGCTAACTAAGCAGTTGTTAATTTATGCAGGACTAAGTCCGGCTAAAGATTTAGAAAAGGACTCACTAACTTCGGTTGTTAAGGTTATGTCTGGTTTACTTGAAACGGCAGTATCTAAGCGTATTAACCTTTCATTTGATCTATCTACGGAATCATTGTGGATCTTAATGGAACCTACGCAATTAAAGCAGGTACTATTGAATCTAGTTGTTAATGCTTCAGATTCTTATAAGGGGAAGGAAGGAAGTATATTGGTAAGTACATTTCAGTTGACACTTAGTGAGTTGATTATTGCTAAGTGTTTGTTCGGTGAGGGAGTTTTGAATGAAAGTTATGCCGTACTACAAGTAGTTGATGCAGGTTGTGGAATGTCAGATGATGACGTACGAAAAGCATTTGATCCGTTTTACAGTAGTAAGGGTGTGGGTCGAGGACTTGGTCTTTCAGCTGTATTAGGAATAGTAAAAAATCATAGAGGTTTACTGGAAGTTGACTCAGTTTTAGGTCATGGAACTACTTTTAGATTATATTTTCCTTTAGTAGAGAATGCTGAACACCAAGAAAGAAAGCTTGAGGGGAGTGTGCAGAGTAAGTCTGGTCGCATTCTGGTAGTTGATGATGAAAGAATGGTATTAGAGGTAGCAGATGCACTTTTAACTCATGCGGGATTTGAGGTTATATGTGTAGGTGGAGGTGCTGAAGGCTTATCTAGATTGGAATTTGAAGGCGGGGAAGTTGACGTAGTGATTGTTGACTTAACGATGCCCGATATCGGTGGTGAAATTGTCTATCAGAAAATTAGATCAAAGTATCCTAGGTTGTCAGTGGTTATTTCAAGTGGTTTTTCAAAAGAGGCCTTTGAATTCCCGGTAGAAAACGATCCAAATCTTTACTTCTTGGAGAAACCATATACTGCCGACAGTTTAATCGGGCTTGTCCGTCGATTGACTTAGCAACTCTTTTATCTTTAGGGCAGTATCTTTTGCAGATTGCCCATCACTTCTAACTGTAAAATGTGCTAATTTTTCATATAAGGGTTGTCTTTGAAGATAAAGTTCAGATGCTTTATTTATGTCCTTAAAGAGAGGCCGTTTGTTGTTTCTAGATGCCCTTTTCTTGCATGTTTCAAAGTCAATTTCTAAATATATGATTGTGCAGTTATTTAAGGAAAACCAAGGTTCAGGAGGACATACTAAAGTTCCTCCTCCTGTAGCAATAACTTGATGATTGGATTGAAGAACTTCTTCTAAATTTTGTTTTTCTAATATTCTAAATTCAGAATCGCCAAGATAAGAAAAAAGAGAATTAATGCTAGGTGCGCCTGTGGTCTTGAGGATGTATTCATCTAGATCGATAAAGCTTTTGTCTAGAAGAACGGAGAGGGCCTTACCTATTGAAGACTTTCCGCTCCCCATAAATCCAATTAGGACTATATTAGGATAATTTAAAGAGTGCTCTGGCATTTGAGGTTGTGATTTCTGTGACGTTCTCAATTGTAATCCCCTTGAGTTCCGCAAGGTACTTCGCAATTTCATGTACATAAGCAGGTTCACTTATTTTGCCCCTATATGGCTCTGGTGCCATGTATGGTGCATCTGTTTCAAGCATGATTTGTTCAAGAGGGATGTGTCTGGCTCCTTCTTTGGCGTCGGTACTATTTTTAAAGGTTAGGATGCCGGTGTAACTAACCTTAAAATTTATGTGTGCTAAGATATCGGCGGTTTCTTTAGATCCAGAATAACAATGAAAAACTCCGCCTACTTCTTCTGCTTCATATGTCTTTAGTAAATTTAAAGTATCTTCAAGCGCATCTCTGCAGTGAATAATTAATGGTTTTTTCAGTGTTTTTGCGACTTTTATGCTTTCTATGAATAATTCTTTTTGTTTTGAAAAGTCAGACCAATTTTTAAAGTAATCAAGGCCCGTTTCTCCGATAGCAACGACTCTTTTATCTGAAGCAATTTTTAAAAGATCTTCGTCCCAAGAAGTGTTATCAGCATCATGAGGATGAATTCCTATTGAAATTAGGATGTCATTACTGAGATTTAATAACTGAAAGGCTCTTAAGTTTGATTGTTTGCCCTTCGAAGCACCAACGCATATAACTTTTTTGACATTTTTAGCCCTTGCTCTTTCTAATGTAGTAAGAACTTCCAGGTCGCTTAAATCTGTTAGATGACAATGGGTGTCAATTAAATAGTGATCCAGATTCATTTGTTTGCTATCTAACTGTTGAGCCTGGCGCTAAATTCTCAGGAAGACTAACTAGTTCCAAGGTGCCTTCTGAGTCTGATCCAGCTAGTAACATTCCATTACTTTCTAGCCCCATAAGTTTAGCGGGTTTTAGGTTTGCTACGACTACTATTCTTCGTCCGACTAACTCGTCTGCAGAATATCTTTTGGCAATACCAGCAATTACCTGTCGAGGCCCCGATTCTTCTCCAAGGTCCACCTGTAATTTCATTAATTTTTCTGATTTTTCCACTTTTTCTGCTTCTTTAATAAGTCCAACTCTAAGTTGAATTTTCGCAAAATCGTCATAAGTTATTAGGTTGCTTATTTCCTCTATCTTCTCTTCGTTCATGGTTCTGCTCGGGATTAAATTAATTAATGGATAGATAATATAGTCTTTAGTGAAAACCATCAAGGTAAGGTACAACTAGCCTAATTGTCTAGCAATTATTAAAGGAGTATAGTTCTTTAAAATTAATCAGAGAGAATTAAAGTGAGTCAGAATATTGCTGTATTTGTAGCTTGGCCTTATGCCAATGGGGATCTTCATCTAGGTCATGTAGCGGGGGCTTATTTACCCGCAGATATATTTGCCCGATTTCATAGATTAAGGGGAAATAATGTGATGATGGCTTCAGGCTCTGATTCTCACGGAACGCCTATAACTTTAAAAGCGAAGGAAAAGGGGGTTAGTCCCAGAGAAGTTGTTGAAGAGTATCATGAAAGATTTATAGAGGATTTTAAGGCTTTAGGCATACAGTTTGATATCTTCACTCACACTTTAACAAAAAATCACGCAGAGGTAGTAACTGAGATTTTT
>JBILFC010000189.1:0-6098 GCA_044351785.1 Bdellovibrionota bacterium | reverse complement strand
AATGATGACAATTCAGGTTCTGGTAATAGCGGGAATTCTGGATCTGATGATGGCCCTAATCATGACGTAGGGGATGATAATGGAGGATCAGGTGGAGGAAGTTCTGGAAGCTCAGGTTCAGGAAGTTCTGGATCTAGTAATGGAGGCTCCAGCAATTCTGGATCTGGAAATAGTGGCTCTGGCTCAAGTGGTAGTGGGTCTGATGATAGGGATGATGGTGAGGATAAGCCAGATGATAGCGATAATCGTGGAGATGGTAGGGATGATGATCGTAGTGGGCCTGGTAAATAAGGGTACGATTGTAATTAGTTAGCGCCACTTGCCTACATTCGTCATTTCTGATAATGTCCGCCATGGCGCTATATCTTTTACCTAATCATTACAGCAAGTTGAGTGTTTTAACTTCGGGCTTTTTGCTCGGGTGTTCTTCTGTACTTGGATTTTGGCAGTTTATTAGTCTTTTTCTCAAGGGCTTTTGTCATAACGCCTATCAACATACTTTTACTCAGTCTATATCGGAGGTCAGAATATGAGCAGTACCAATGTCCCATGGGGATTAACATTTGATGATGTACTTTTAAAGCCTGCTTACTCAGAAGTCCTTCCTAAGGATGTAGATGTCCGTACTAAGCTAACTGAGACTATCTCTTTGCAAGTGCCATTAGTTAGTTCAGCTATGGACACGGTCACAGAATCTAGGTTAGCCATTGCTATAGCACAAGAAGGTGGACTTGGATTTATTCATAAAAATTTACCACCAGAAGAGCAAGCGAAAGAAGTTGTAAGAGTTAAGAAATCTGAATCTGGAATGGTAATGGATCCAGTTACTGTTAGGCCTGATCAGAAGTTGCAAGATGCACTTTCATTGATGGAAGAATATGGAATTTCAGGCCTTCCTGTTACTTTTGAAGATGGAATATTAGCCGGAATCTTAACGAATAGAGATCTTAGATTTGAAACCGATCATGAGAAGTCAATCGGTGAGCTAATGACAAAGGAAAACTTAATTACAGTTCCTCCTGGAACAAGCATGGAACAAGCTAAGGTACTTCTTCACAAACATAGAATTGAAAAGTTACTGGTAGTGGATTCTAGTAAAAAACTACAAGGCCTAATAACTATAAAGGATCTTGAAAAGACAAAGAGATATCCTAATGCTTGTAAAGATCAGTTAGGGCGACTTAGAGTTGGAGCGGCAGTCGGAGTAGGCGTGGACTTTGAAGAAAGAGTGGTTCGCTTAATCGGTGCGGGAGTAGACGTTATCGGTCTTGATAGCGCACATGGACATTCTAAGGGAGTTATAGATTGCATCAAATTTATTAAATCTAAATATCCAGAGATGCAAGTGGTAGCTGGAAATATTGCAACGGAAGAAGGAGCAAGAGCATTAGCTAATGCGGGTGCAGATGCTGTGAAAGTTGGAATTGGGCCAGGATCAATTTGTACAACAAGAATAGTATCAGGAGTTGGTGTGCCGCAGATATCTGCTATAGTTGATGCAAGTAAGGCTTTAAAAGGTACACCTGTAAAGTTGATTGCAGACGGCGGGATCAAATATTCAGGGGATATTGTTAAAGCATTAGCTTTTGGTGCTGATTCTATAATGATAGGTTCTTTATTTGCAGGAACTGAGGAAGCTCCAGGTGAAACAATTTTATATCAAGGAAGAAGTTATAAACTTTACCGAGGTATGGGCTCTGTTGGAGCAATGAAAATGGGTTCTAAGGATAGGTATGGTCAAGGGGCTGTTAAGGATGCGTCCAAGCTAGTTCCAGAAGGTATTGAAGGTAGAGTGCCTTACAAGGGTACATTAGGATCGACAATCTTTCAGTTAGTGGGAGGCTTAAGAGCAGGTATGGGCTATTGTGGTTCAGTTAATTTAAGTGCACTAAGAGAAGCCGCAACATTTACAAGAATAACACCAGCAGGTCTTGGCGAATCTCATGTTCATGATGTTTATATAGTAGAAGAAGCACCAAATTATAGTAAGTAGAGGAATAGAGTATGAAGA
Source organism: Bdellovibrionota bacterium (assembly GCA_044351785.1). Taxonomy (GTDB): domain Bacteria; phylum Bdellovibrionota_C; class UBA2361; order SZUA-149; family DAOLCO01; genus JAIYCX01. Next base: position 4,087 of record JBILFC010000189.1, on the reverse strand, counting down.
GTCAGCTAGTAATTCTTGATTATGGATCACAAGTAACACAGTTAATAGCAAGAACTGTAAGAGAACTAGGTGTATATTGTGAGATAGTTCCGGGGAATTGCTCTTATGAGAAAATTAAAAGTGTTGATCCTAAGGCAATAATTTTATCTGGTGGCCCTTCTTCAGTGCGCTTTGATGATGCTCCTAGGGCACCTAAAGAAATATGGACATCAGGACTACCAATATTTGCAATCTGCTACGGCATGCAACATGTAGCGGATGAGCTAGGTGGTAAGGTAGAAGGATGGGCTAGAGCTGGCGATGGCAAGGTAGGGGAGGGGTCAGATGCTACAAGTGTTAGAGAATTTGGTCCAGCGGATCTTGAGATTTTAGATAATTCTGGAATTTACTCAAAGTTTAAGAAAGGTGAAAAGATAACAGTCTGGATGAGTCATGGAGATAAAGTTACAGAACTCCCAGCAGGGTTTGTAACGACTGCAAAGAGTCATGGAAGTCCAGTAGCAAGTTTCGCAAATCCTGAGAAAAAGATTTACGGTGTTCAGTTTCATCCAGAAGTTCATCATACTCCTAATGGAAAAGACCTTTTTGAGGCATTTTTATTCGACATCGCAGGGCTAAAAAAAGACTGGGATATGAAAGGTTTCATTAATGAAACTGTGGAAAGAATTAAAAAAGAAGTTCCTACTGGAAATGTTGTTTGTGGTTTGAGTGGTGGAGTGGATTCTACAATTGCAGCTGTACTTGTGGCAAAAGCAATCGGGGAAAGGCTTCATTGTATTTTCGTTGATAACGGACTTTTAAGAGAAGGTGAATCAGCGCAAGTAATGAGAGATATGAAGGCACTTGGGCTTAATATTCATTTAGCTGATGCTAGTAAATTATTTTTAGATGAGTTAGCAGGGGTTACTGATCCGGAGCAAAAGAGAAAAATTATAGGTCGAGTATTTATCGATGTATTTGAAGATGAGTCTAAGCATATCCCTAATGTCGGACATTTAGTGCAAGGAACATTGTATCCTGATGTAATTGAAAGTGTTTCCGTCATTGGAAATTCTGTAACAATTAAGAGTCACCATAATGTCGGCGGGCTTAAAGAAAATATGCAGTTTGCGTTGATTGAGCCTTTAAGAGAGCTATTTAAGGACGAAGTTAGAGCAATTGGTAGAGAGCTTGGTGTGCCTGATCATATTATTGACAGACAACCTTTCCCAGGTCCTGGTCTTGCTGTTAGATGTCTAGGCGAAATTAATGAAGAGCGTTTAAGAAAAGTTAGAACTGCGGATAAGATAGTAACTGATGAAGTTATTGGAGCGGGTCTTAATAAGTCAGTGTGGCAGGCATTTGCAGTCCTTTTACCAGTACAAAGTGTTGGTGTGATGGGAGACGGAAGAACTTATGATGAATGTATAGCGCTTAGAGTTGTAACTTCTAGAGATGGGATGACTGCTGATTGGTATATGTTGCCAGAGGAGTTATTAAGAAAAATATCAAGTAGAATTGTAAATGAGACTAGTGGCATTAACAGGGTTGTATTAGATATTTCCACTAAGCCACCATCCACAATAGAATGGGAATAGTGCATGCTTTTTTTAGATCTAGTTAGAAAGGAAAAGGAAGAAGAGCTAGCTTATTTAAATGGCCAACTTAAGATAGTAGAGGCAGTTCAACGAGGAGTTACGGAAAGTTTTTCATCTGCTTTAAAAAGGGCCTCTGGCGCGCCTATCAAACTTATTGGAGAAGTTAAACCATCTTCACCTAGTTCCAATAATTTTGATGCTGAAAATAGAAATATTCTAGATTTAGTCAATGATTATAGGGAAGGCGGAGTAAATGCAATCTCTGTATTAACAGACAAGAAACATTTTTCTGGAGGTTATGATCTTCTTAGGAATGTTGCTTCTCATTCAAATCTCCCACTTTTGCAAAAAGAGTTTGTGATAGATCCAGTTCAGATGAAAATGGGAAAGGCATGTGGAGCTAGCGCGGTGTTACTTCTTACTCATTATTTTAACGAGAAAGAGCTTAAGGTAATGCTTCTAGCTGCTGAAGATATTGGGCTTGAGCCAGTTTTAGAGATATCTGTTGAAGAGGAGTTGGACCGGGCCCTAAGTGTTAATCCAAAGATTTTGTTAATTAACAATAGAGCAATTTCTTTGTTGCCGGTGAATCCTACAGCATCTTACCTAAAGGGCGAGGTTCAGTTTAGCAGATCTCTCTGGGGAAAAAGGGAAGATCTTAGAGAATGGAAGAGTCAGTCTGATAGGGTCCTTATCAGTGCAAGCTGTTTTAGTAAAAATTCTGATCTTAAGATAATTGAGGATTTGCCATATGACGCTATTCTCATGGGGAATGCTTTATCTGGAGCCCCAGATGTTAAAGAATTCTTGCGGAATTTTCTTGGAACGAATAGTTAGTTTCTATGAATAAGAGTAATTTTAGTAATCCTATCACTTGGATGGCGCGTGTACTAATTAGTGCAGTTAGTAAATTTTGGTGGGATGATTGTTTTTCGCGTGCTGCCTCCTTAGCTTATACATCTCTATTTGCGATTGTTCCAGGTGCTGCCTTAATATTCGGACTTTCAAGTGGCTTTAACATTGATTCTACATTCGTTGATGAGAAGTTCGGATCGCTTTTAGAGAATTTACTTCCCCCGAATGAAGATGCATTGCTTAGTAATCTTAAGGATCAGTTATTGGTTTATTTAAAGCAGTTATCAGATGTTGTAAGAGCACTCGGATTATTATCTTTACCTGTTTTAGTATTTTCTGGCATAGCATTAGTTAATACCATTGAGAGTGCTTTAAATGTAGTTTGGCGAGTTACTTCCCAGAGATCATTAATGTCTAAGGTTATTAATTACTGGGCTGTAATTACCCTTGGACCATTATCTGTTCTTTCATCTTTCTATTGGTATGCAAGATTTTCTGCAGTTACCTCTGTCGATCCTTTCTCGGTTCCATTGATGTTTTCTATCTTAGATTTTATTGTTCCAGTAGTTTTAATGATGCTAGGATTAACTTTGATGTTTTTTAAGTTGCCGGCTGCTAGAGTTTCTTTATCTGACGCTGCTTTGGGTGGAGCCATTTCGGCGATATTCTTTGAGGCTTTAAAGAGAGGTTTTGCTTATTACATCAGCCTTTCCACGACTTATAAGTCTTTCTATGGTGTATTAGTGTCATTTCCGCTGTTTCTGTTTTGGTTATATCTAGCGTGGGCAGTTGTGTTATTCGGAGCTCAAGTAGCATATCAGGCTGGAAGTATTTCTGTATTATCAGGTCTAAAAAAGTTTGCTAGCGAACTGGGGGAAATAGGGGGTCTACTAGGATTGCGAATCCTAATGGTTATTGGTAAAAAGTTTCAGGACGGAGAAGCATTGCCTACAGAGGGGGAGATTGCCGTAGAAACAGGATCTGATCCTGTTTTAGTTAGAACTTGTTTAGGGATTCTATCTGAAGGCGGGATTATTACTGCAAGTGATCCTGAATCACATGGTAGAGCATTAAGGATTCCCCCAGAAAAACTTAGTGTAGAAGATGTTATATTGTCTTTCAGAAGCAAGGCAAGTAAGGATTTGCAATCAAAGAAAGATATTGGCGTTAAGAGAGATTTAAAGTTTTTAGAAGTAATAAGATCTACTGCTAAGCTCAGTGATCCTAAAGTTAGCTTAGGAAAATGGACTTTAGCTGATATGTTGTATGCTCAGAACAAGCTGCAGGATTAAATAAGAATATATATAAGTACAATCATAACAATGATTGTAAGTCCTATTATAGCAATAATAGCTGTATTAGTGGCCTCCTCATGTCCAAGGCGTTTTGATTTTACATCTGCAAAAGTTTGTAAGGTTTTATTTTTCTTAATAGCGGTGTTTTTTTCTACGCTTTCTTCATATTGTTTTTGTAACTTCTGAAGGTTGGTAATTGTAGGTGCCTTTTCTCTAATTTTTTTAGCTTCTTGGGGCATGGTGCCATCAGGCCTAATCCATTCACCGGTAAGATTTAAGCCTCTGCTGACTTCATCTTTAACCAGCTCCGCGTCATAAGCGACTCTCTTGTTTTCATTTGATAAGATGCTATAGGCATGA
>JBILFC010000188.1:0-6121 GCA_044351785.1 Bdellovibrionota bacterium | reverse complement strand
CACATGACGATGGGATAGAGCCAGAGTATCCGATAATACTATTAGTTAATGAAGGTTCCGCATCAGCCTCTGAAATTATCGCAGGTGCTCTTCAGGATCATGGTCGTGCACTAGTGTTAGGTCAGCAAACATTTGGTAAGGGAAGTGTTCAGACTGTTCTACCAATGGAGAGTGGGGATGCTTTAAGGCTTACAACAGCATTGTATTACACTAAAAATGGCAGATCTATTCAGGCCGAAGGTATTAAACCTGATATTGAGGTCGAACTAAAAGCCCTTGAAAAAAAAGAGGATGCTGACAAGAAAGACGCGGAACTACAAAGAATAAAAGAAAAAGATCTACCAGGTGCGATAAAAAATCCAACTCACAAAGATGCAGAAAAGAAAAAGGCTTCAGAAGCTAGGGAGTTGAATGAAGATGAAGAAGAAGTTAAGCCTATGACTATTAGAACGTTAATGGAAATGGACTTAAAGGAGTTACTAAAATTAGATAACCAGCTTGAAGAAGGCCTTAAACTTTTAAAGACTTGGAATAGATTCCAAGAGCCTAAAATTGAACCCAAAGTAGAGCCCGCAAAGTCTTAATTTTTAAATGAGATTAGATCAACTACTAGTAGAATTAGGGCTAGTAGAGTCAAGGCAAAAAGCACAGGCGCGTATTATGGCGGGTGAAGTGCTTGTTAACGATGTCCCTTGCACTAAAGCCGGCACACAGATTAAGCCTGAAGCTGAGATTCGTTTAAAAGGCGAGAATTCTCCCTATGTTGGTAGAGGAGGGGAGAAGTTAGAGGGTGCTTTAGAAGATTTCAATTTGTCTGTGGTTGATTTAATTGGTTTAGATGTAGGTGCATCTACTGGTGGTTTTACAGATTGTTTGCTTCAGAAGGGTGTACAGATAGTATATGCTATTGATGTAGGAACGAATCAGCTAGCGCATAAGATAAGAATAGATTCTAGAGTTCGTTGCTATGAGAAGACACATGTTAAGGATTTGTCTTTAATTAACTTTGATCCCAAGCCTAATTTCGTTGTTATCGATGTTAGTTTTATAAGTCTTAAGAAAGTTGTTCCCTTTATTATTCCTTGTATAGAAAATGGATCTAGGATTCTTGCTCTCGTTAAGCCTCAGTTTGAGCTAAGTTCGGAAGATATTGGTAAGGGCGGAGTAGTAAAAGATGAAAAAAAGAGTTTAAAGGTCTTAGAAGATTTGTGTGCATATTTTGAAACCTTAGGCCTAATTATAGTAGGTAATAGGCCATCTACATTAAAGGGTAGGAAGAGCGGGAATCAGGAGTATTTTATGCTGCTGTCCTATAATTTGTAGAAATTCTATTCTAGCTATTAATGTGTCGGTTGCATCTTAATTGTTATATAATGGGGAATATAATAAGAGTAATTGGGTCTATTTAAGTGTCTGATACAAATAAAAAAATTGCGCTTGTGCTTTCTGGTGGAGGGTCCAGAGCTGCTTATCATGTTGGCTCACTAAAAGCCTTAGTAAAGCACAGTGATCTCCATTACAAGGATATAAGTGTTATTGCTGGCACTAGCATTGGTGCGGTTAATTCTTTAATCTTAGGTGCTGGTGCGCATGGTTCATTAAGTGATGTTGTGAATCTTCTAGAAGAGATCTGGAGAAATAGGACCTATCGTACAACATTCACTGGTCACATGAGTAAGGCCTTTCTTAGAGCAATTCAGGTTGCAATGTTAAGGTATAGATCTCCTTCTCCGGTAGCTACAACGAAAGCTATTTTTGATCCTACGCCCTTAAGGGAAGAAGTAGATAGAGCGATTGCTTCACTTGGTGGTATTCATAAGGATAAGTTGGGTGGTGGATTAAATGCGGTTGCTGTTATGACTACTCTTGAGGGGGTAAAGAGAAAGGCGATGTTATTGGCGACTTGCAAGAATGATCCTACTGAGGAGGATCTTCAAGGGTCCAACTTTGAATTACTTTCACTTCCTAGTTTAAATGCTTCTCATGGGTTTGCTTCAGCTGCCTTACCTTCAGTGCTTCCAGCGGTTGATTTAAATATTGATAAGCGTGAGGTTCGTTTAGTGGATGGTGGAATTTGTGATAATGTTCCCGTTGATCCGGCTCTTCGCTTAGGTGCTGAGTCCTCCATCCTATTTGATTGTTCTGGTAGAAGGTGGTGGTTTGATCACTATAAAGAGCCTCATGATACGAAGCCTACTTGGGAGGTTCCTGCCTCTGAGACTTCATTTTGTATGGTCCCTTCAAAGAGTCTTGATTGTGTAAATATAAAGGCATTTGGTCCTTTATTAAAAGAGGCTGTTGGAAGATCAACTTCTGATTTCATAGATGCTCTAGGTCCTACCTGGCCAATTTTTAGAATTCTTAAGTATAAGATGGGTGAAGAGTTGGCGTATGAAGTTCTTTCTTATACGGCCTTACATCAGTCTTATGTAGAAGCCCTTATTGAAAGAGGGTATAACGAAACGAAAGAACTTCTATTTTCTCTTAATGATGATAAGTTAAAGAAGATACCTGTTTCTCTTAAGAGCTAAGAACTCCAACTTTCTCTCTACTAGCTTTAACGATAGCTTCGCATGCTGAACCCGGATTACTTAATGTAAAGAGTTCAGAAAATTTTTCTAATGGGGTATTTAATACTGCCTGAGAATAAGAAGATGCCTTATCTACGCTAGCGCTAAAACTATGTAATATATCACCAGTTAAGAAAATCTTTTCTTCTCTAGTTGGCGTAATAGCAGCATGTACTCCTGTAAGAAATGCTCTTGCTAATGGGTTCATGGCACCAATTGTTTTCATCGATGCTGATGAAATTGATTCTACTACTGGATTCTCGTGTTTAGGTTCTTGAGTAACTTGTGTGCTCATAAATTTAAATTTAATTGCTTGATATATACAGTCTCTAAGATAGTTATGGGGTCTTAATAGAAAAATGTGCTTAAAGTTGCAAGTGGAGAGGTAAGTAGCTGAAATCATGTAATGCGAGGGAAGTCTATTTAACCATTGTGTAGAACCAGAGTGGAGCGGGGGAGGTGGTTCTGTAGGTCCATTAGGATACCTAAGTCATGGGGACTTAAGTATATTGCCCTAAGGAGTCCAGATCAACACCTCCCCCTATCCGAATGACCGTCAGACGTACCATAGGGCTACGTCCGACGGTGGTGAAAGATCAAACTAACTAGTCTCAATGGAGTAATTTTTGCAATTACTTTTACCTGAAGTCGCACGCGACCTTCAATATTGGCAAAAGTAAGCATCCCTTATGGCTCCAAGAAACTTAGAAGTTTCGATCAATCACACTTTTCTGCTGTCACACTACAAAGCCTAAGAATTCAATAACTTAAAGACTCTCTAGAGTGACAGCAGAATAAAACCTGATAAAACCTGTAAGACTTCCATCTCACTCTAGCATTATGCCAAAAAAAATTAGAAAGTGCTGAATTATTTCTAGAATGTTGATTTTAATTTTAAAAAATGTCCTAATACTGGCGGGTAGTAGAGATTAAAATCAATGATAGAGACAAGAGCCTTATAGGGTTTAGGTCTGTGTCGGAGGTTTATAAAAAATTTCGGAGGTTTTTAGATATGGTGAGTTCATTTCCCGATTTTGCTGGGCTAAGAAAAGGTCAAAAAAGAACATTCATTATTATGGATTTGGCTTTAGCCTTTATGTTTAGGGCATGTAAGCTTAATCTTGAATCTGAGCAAGGTGACAGCGATTATGAATCCTGGCTACATGAGGTACTTGGTCTAGACTACGAGAAAAGGCTATTATTTTGTAGAAGAAATCAGCCTGTATGCCTCGAAGTTATAAGCAAGTTCAATAAATCGCAACTTGTTTTTGATGGGCCTAAAAAACCATTTAAACTAGCTCTTGGTTTCATAAAGCAGGTTTCTGAATCCATTGAAAAAGATCTACATAGAAAGAAATTTAGACGTGCTGTTTGCAAAGTCGCTATTGGTTCGAAAAAATATTTATTGTGGTCTTTTATTGCGGATCACTTTCAGTCTCAAAAATGGCTTAGGTATTTTAAGCAAGTTCTTTTTACTGAAAGCTATGAGTTCCTGTTTGGGGAACCCTTACCTGATGATGAATTCATCTCTGATGAACCATTTCCAGAGAGTAGCTTAGGATCTAGTCCTTTTGCTAACCTACTTGCTGAGATTTCAGCAACAGCGAACGAAGAATCAAATAACAATGATGTTAAGGCAGAGCGATTGGAAATAATCCTGTCTATTTGGAGGACTGAACCCGCTAATGTGGCATTCACAAATAATCCTGGGGAGGACTATTTAGTTGATATTTTCCTTATGACGCGATGGCCTGATGTGTCCGATGATTCCATTCGAGAATGGTTGAATGGGGCTGAGCCATCAGAAGCAATAAGTAGATATCTGGAGGTTTGAAATTCTCTACACTCGCTGGCCCTTCACTATAAACGTGAGGGGCCTTTTTATTATCTCTTTCTAAACACCTTCCCGCTTTCCCGCCTTCCTGTTAATATCCCCATCAATTATGACTACTACAAATTACGATATTACAATCATAGGTGCAGGTGTATTAGGTGTAACTCTTGCCTATCATTTAAGAGATAGTGGTCTTAGGGTTTGTTTAGTCGAAAAGGAGGGTGGGGTAGCTATGCATGCCTCAGGGCGGAATGCTGGCATGATTAGGCAGCTTTATAAGAATCCATATTTAACAGACTGGGCAGAGAGGTCAGTTGCTGGTTTCCCTAAAGACATTAAAGAAAAGTGTTTTAAGACTACGGGCTCTTTAATAGTAGGTCGGACCATACCTGAGCATCATAGGTATTTATTCGAACAGAAAATGCTCATTTTAAAGTCTGGCCAGTTTCCTGCAGTTTATACAAAAAGTGATGGCTTACTTGATTCTGGATCCTACGTAGAAGCGCTAAGAGAAAGTACAAAGGACAAGTTAGCATTTTTAAAAAATACCAATGTAAACAAAATAGTTGCTGATGGAGATCAGTGGATAATCAAATTAGAATCAGGAGAACAACTTGATAGCAGTATTATAGTCAATGCTACGGGTGCTTGGTTTAATTCTATTCTTCCAGCTGAACATCCTAAATTTAAAATAGAAGCATTTAGAAGACATCTTATGGTTTCCAAAAACTGGGGAGAAGCTAGTTTATTTGATCCTAATAAAGAAATACCAAAATTCGGTTTTTATTGGGACGAAGCTCATGAATGGTATATGAGAGATTGGGGAGAAGGGGAAAAACTAGTTTCAGCCTGCGAGAAGATACCATCTGATCCTGATTCTAATCCAGATTTAGAAGGTATCGAATATGAGCTTTCAGAAAAGCTTAAAAAGCCATATCCTGGGGTTTATTCTGAAATAAGTATAGGTAAGTCTTGGTACTGCTTTAGGACATATACAAAATCAGAACTTCCCATATGGGGGAAAGACCCCTATAATAGTAATCTATTTCATATAGGTGCATTTGGTGGATTCGGGATGAGTACCTCTTATGCAGCTACTATGGACTTAAGTAAATTTATATTAGGTGTAGAGAGTTTTGATTACAAAATGTTTGATCCACAAAACTTCATGAATTAGGTTTATTACAGAATGTTTCTTAAAATTTTATTAGCTTTTTTTATTTCAATCTTACCTACCTTCGCTTTCAGTGAAGACTCTCCATTCAAACTTGGTAAGGAAGGCAATAAGTATGTCCAGGCTGAATTAATTACCAATCACAATGATTTTCTCATTTCACCGAGCAATGACTTCAAAATAGGAGTACATTTTAAAATTCAAAAAGGCTGGCATATTTACTGGAAAGATCCGGGAGAATCGGGTCAGGCTACTAAGGTTGAATTTAAACTACCCCAAGGTTGGACATCAGGAGAGCTCCAATGGCCAATTCCCATTAAAGAAATTGAGAGGGGAAACATAAAAACTAATGCTTATAAAGATGAAGTGCTTCTATTCACCGGCCTAAATCCACCTCCAATAGTGCCAGATATGGATGAGGAAGTAACTATTAGTGCTAATATATCTTTTTTAGTTTGTAATGATAGATGTGTGCCAGGAAGACTTTCACTCGACAAGAAATTCCTAGTATCGTCAACTAAGGAAGAATCTTCACCAAAGCAT
>JBILFC010000186.1:0-6137 GCA_044351785.1 Bdellovibrionota bacterium | reverse complement strand
GGTTGTACTACTGGGACTATGTATACGAGGATAGTCTCTCAGGTCAACCGCTCAGCCTAGATTGTCACCGTCCTTTCCGTTACAGTTCCACACAATCATTGAATTGAATGCCGGATAGTTTCAATCCTCTCACCTCCTTCAGGGAAACCTTAAAACCTAAGATTAATCACCGGTTGGTAGGATATATAAAGTGTTTTAAGTAGTCAAATCAGACATGATTCTTCCTTTATATCTACATTCCCTCATCCCCCAACCCCTTCTCCCAGGGGGCGAAGGGGAGAGATCTTTTTTCTCCCTCTCCTTTTGGGAGAGGGATTTAGGGTGAGGGAATGTGAAATGTATGTTCTAAGAGTTACTCCATAATGCTAGCCCAAGCTCTACCTAACATCTCCTCATTAACTTCTGAAAAGAGTACTGGTTCGCCGACAGCTTTTAAAAGTACAAAGTTAGTTTTTCCGCCTATTGTTTTTTTATCCCTAGTCATTAGATCGTTTAGCTTATTAATATCTAGGTTCTGTATGGTAGTTGGAAGGCCTAGGTAAGTAAGAAAATCAGTTAAAGAAGTTCTTACTGATTGATTAAGTCCTAGCACTTCTTCTGAAAGTCTAAGAGCTGCAATTAATCCAAGACACACGGCTTCTCCGTGAAGAAGGGTACCGTAGTTAAAATAATTCTCTAAGGCGTGTGCGAAGGTGTGGCCAAGATTTAAGTAGGCCCTGACACCAGATTCCTTCTCATCTTCTTCTACAATATTCTTTTTAACTTGTAGATTATTATAAATAAATTCTGGAAGTATGTTTAAATCTTTATTCTTGAGACCATTTTTAAGTTTAAGTGTTTCTTTAAAAAGTACGTCTCCTGAAATAAGAGCATGCTTTATGCACTCAGCAAGACCACTAAGATATTCCCGATCTGGTAGTTTCACTAAAAATTCAGGATCAATAATGACCATTTTCGGTGGATAGAACGAACCAATTAAGTTCTTCCCTAGCTCATGATTAATCCCAACCTTACCACCAATGCTAGAATCTACCATTGATAAAAGAGTAGTGGGGACCTGAATAAAGTCAATTCCTCGTAAGTAAGTAGAAGCTAAAAAGCCCACAGCATCGCCAGTGACCCCGCCACCAATAGCTACAATTTTAGAGCGACGATCAAGGCCAGCCTTAATGAATTCTTCATAGAAAGGATAAAGAGCCTTAAAAGATTTAGACGATTCTCCTGATGGTAAAATAAGTTTACAAGCAGAAAGATCTCCAAGTCCCAGACTAATAACTGAGCCGTAAAGATTATTTACATTCTCGTCTGTTATTATAGAAAGTTTACCCTTACTAGCTTCTAAATGCGATTTAAGCTCACTAAGAATCCCACATTTAATATGAACGGGATAGTTTCCGCTACTAGTATTAACTGTAAAGCTTAGGTTCTTATCTGACATTTGAATTATAGAGAGTATGAATATTTAATATCAACAATTACATCTGGGTGAAGTGATTGATGAACAGGACAGGTCTTTGCAGCTTTTTCAAGTTTAGGCTTTAGTTCTTCAGAGATATTTTTCGGAAGTTCAAATTCAATACTAATCTTCCCAATTCTTCTAGGACTCTGAGACATTTCTTTAGTAACGCTATATTTAGACCCAGCTAGAGAAACATTGTCTCTATTAGCAACTAATCCCATGGTGGTAAGAATGCACGCGGGAAGTGAAGTGGTCATAAGATCCGTAGGAGAAAAGCTATCAGCATCTCCGCCTAGGTCCTTAGGGCAATCAGTTCTGATCACAGTTCCAGATTCTTCGTGAGTGATGGAAAGCTTTAAGTTTCCATCTTGTAGAACGCCAAATGAACGTACCATTTATCCCTCTTTTACTAGTTGTTTCTCCCTTTTATTTTTACTAGTAAATGGAATAAAACTCAAATATATCTGATCTCCTTCAAGCCTAACATGGGCTTCACCCCCTGATTTAAGCTCTCCGAACAGAATTTCTTCTGCTAACTTATCTTTTATCTCCTTTTGAACAAGTCTATGAACGGATCTTGCGCCGTACTCAGGATTGTACCCACGTTCAGCAAACCACCGCCTTGCCTCGCTTGTTAGGGTAAGAGAAATTTTCTTCTCCTGAAGTTGAACATCTATGTCTGAGATAAACTTATCCACAATTTGCTCAACTACTTCAAGTGGTAGAGCATTAAATTTCACTATCGCATCAAGCCTATTTCTAAATTCTGGTCTAAAAGTTTTCTCTAGTGCTCCCATATCAACACCTCTTATAGTGTTGGCAAAACCCATAGGAACTCCGGAAACCTTATCTGATCCCACGTTAGACGTCATAATGATTATCGACTCAGTAAAGTGGGCTTTCTTCCCTGTGCTATCAGTAAGTACGCCATCATCCATGATTTGAAGTAGAACGTTATATACATCAGCATGTGCCTTTTCAATTTCATCCAGAAGAATTACAGACATTGGATTTTTTAGCACAGCATCTGTAAGAAGTCCTCCTTGCTCATGACCAACATATCCTGGAGGAGCCCCTATTAGTCTAGCAACTGAATGTTTCTCTTGATACTCACTCATATCAAATTTCTGTAGTTCATATCCAAGTACACGAGAAATTTGCCTCGCTAGCTCAGTTTTACCAGTTCCAGTAGGGCCTACTAAAAGAAAATTACCCACAGGCTTTTTAAGATTACCAAGACCTGCTCTTGATCTAAGAATGGACTTAGTTATACTTTCTACTGCTTGATCCTGCCCATAAATAAATTTCTTTATTTCAGGTGCAAGTATCTTCAGCTTTTCAGAGTCATTTGTAGTAAGACTTGTTTGCGGGATGTTTCTAGTAGTAGCAAGTAATGCTTCAATATCTCTTTGTCTAACTACGATTTTCTTATCTGATCCAGACTTCTCAGCTTGAAGTTTTAACTTAGCTCCTACTTCGTCTAGTAAATCGATTGCTTTATCAGGTAAGAATCTATCATGGATGTGTCGTTTAGATAATATCACTGCAGACTTAATAGCAGATGAGCTATATTCAATCTTATGAAAGTCTTCAAATCTAGATTTTAGGCCATGAAGAATTTTTATAGCTGTTTCTACATCAGGCTCATTGACATCAATCTTTAAAAATCTTCTAGATAACGCTCTATCTTTTTCAAAGACTCTTTTATATTCTTCAAATGTAGTGCTACCTATACACTTTATCTCACCTCTAGCGAGAGCTGGTTTAAGAATGTTCGCGGCATCAAGAGATGAACCTGAAGTAGAACCGGCTCCAACGATAGTATGAATTTCGTCAATAAATAAGATAGTTTTGGGTTCTGATTTTAATTTTTTAAGGATACTTTTAAGTCTCTGTTCGAAGTCTCCTCTATATTTAGTGCCCGCAAGAAGGTTACCTAAGTTAAGAGATAGAACTTTCGATCCAATTAGGTTCTTAGGAACTTTTTCTTCTACTATTGCCTGGGCTAGACCTTCTACTACTGCAGTTTTTCCTACTCCCTGATCGCCTACTAGTAGCGGGTTATTTTTTAGTCTTCTAGATAGTATTAGAATGAGATTATCTAGTTCCTTTTCTCTCCCTATTACTGGATCTAAAGTGCCTTCTCTCGCCCTTTTCGTAAGATCTTCAGTGATATCATCTAGTGACTTTTTACTATCTGCATATTCATCATCTTCGTCCTCATCATCTCGGGCGCGTGTATCTTCGAAATCTTCACTGATGTCACTATATTCATCTTCTTCGATACTGTCTTTGAATTCTAACCTTGGGCCGTGTGAAATGTAATCTAGTACATCTAATCTTTCTATCCCTTCTTCTCTAAGGAAATATACAGCATGTGAATCATTCTCTGTGTAGATGCTAGCTAAAATGTCTCCAACTGCCAAAACTTTTGCACTTGAATATTCAGAGTGAAGAACCGCTCTCTGAAGTACTCTTTGAAAAGATAGGGTTTGTGAGGGTACATATTTAGCGTTAGGAACTTTTTCTATATTTGCGTCTAGGAAATTTTCTAGTCTAGTTCTTAGTTTAGGAAGCGAACCTCCCAGTGCTTTAATTATTTTAGCTCCAGGTGTACTCTTAACAAGTGCAAGAAGTAGGTGTTCCAAGCAAACAAATTCGTGTGAACGTCTAAGTGCGTCTTCATTTGCTTCTCTGATTACAAATTCTACATTGGGATCTAGCTTTGCCATTTATTAGTCCTAATTATGAAACTGGTTCCATTGTTGCTTTTAGTGGGAACTCTTCTTGTCTTGCAAGGTGATGTACAATTGCGACTTTCATTTCTGCAATTTCTTTTGTGTAGATGCCAACTTGCGCTTTTCCTTCTATATGAACTTTCATCATGATGGCCTGAGCCTCTCCTTGGCCTTTACCGAAAACGTGTTCTAGGATCATTACAACGAATTCTTGAGTGGTATAGTCGTCATTTATTAGTAGGACCCTGAACATTGGGGGTTCTTTTACTTTAGACTTTTTCCTAGTAAGTACAGCACCTTCGTTATTTGTTTTGCTCATTTTTTCTTGTTTTAAATTTACCTAAGATTTAGATGTAAGTAGTCCGTTAAAAGCATTATAATCACTTACCTTCTGGTTAGGAAGGGCACTTATTGGTTTATATTAGAATTATGTTGATTCTTAGTTCAGACATCGGTGGTACAAATTCAAGGTTTGCGGTCTTTGAAGTTAATAATTTAGATCTAAAACTTATAGAGAGTGTTTGGTTGAAGTCCTCTGAGGTTAGTTCTTTTAAAGACCTTTTAACTTCTTTAACAATGACTCCACTCAGTCCTTATCTTTCTAGAATAGAGAGTTGCGTCATTGCTGGTGCTGGTCCAGTTGAGAAGGGAGAAGTTTGTTCTCCGCCAAATATCCCTTGGAAGATTTTTAAATCTGATCTTAATTTATTTTTTCCTAATTCTGAGAATTTTATTATTAACGACTTTTTAGCGCAAGCTTACTCTTCAATTTCTAAATGTGGTCTAGAGGCAAGTGTTGTTAAGGCTGGAATTAAGTTAGATGGTTCAATCGCTGTTATCGGCGCTGGTACTGGGCTTGGAAAGGCTTATTTGAATTTTGTAAATGCTCGATATGTTGGATTTCCATCTGAAGGTGGGCATGCACCTTTTTCTCCTAATAGTGATGTCGAGTATGAGTATCTTAAATTCTTAAAAGCAAAATTGAATAGAGCAGATATTTCTTGGGAAGAGGTAAGTGCTGGAAGAAGTTTTTCATATATGTATGAATTCTTTTATAAGCAGGTTGGTTCTCCATCGGAAGTATCAAGATTATTAAAGGCTAAAGAAGTGCCACTTGTTGTAGAGATGTATGCTGGGATAATGGGTAGAATATGTATGGCTTTTTCTTTAGAGGTCTTAGCGACTGGGGGTATTTATATTGCTGGTGGAGTTTTAGCTAAGAACAAGGAAATTCTAGAGCATTCTAGGTTTCAGGCTGAATTTTTAAATAGTTCTACGCAAAAAAGCCTTCTTACTCAGATCCCCATTTACTTAATTGATAATGAAGACAGTGGGTTATGGGGTGGAGCACAGTTTGTCCTAGGTCACACTTAGTTGCTTTTAGGTAATATCATAAGGGTATGAAATTTAATCGGAGTTCTATGAAGAGTAAGATCACATTTTTCTTAATCGCTATTTGTATGCTTGTATCAAATGCATTTGCTGATGGAATGCCTAAAGAGCAAGCTGATGGTGGTATGCCTGCAGTTAAAACGAATTCTAGTAAGGCAGATAAGAAAGGGTATATGCTTGATAAGAATTTAGAAACTCCAGGCCCTAAGAGACCAAGTATTTCAGATAAAGATCTTTTAGCTTATCAATACTGTGGTAAGGATTCAGACTGTATGCCTGTAATCAATGGTTGCTGTCAGTGTATGCAGGGAGATAAGTTTGTAGCTATAAATAGAGAACGTTTAGAAGCTTTTCAAGCTAGATTTTCTTGTGAGTCCGTGCTCTGTCCTAAGTTAGAGACAGTATCATACTCTTGTGAAGATGGAGTTGTTACTTGCGTGAATCATAGATGTATTTATGTAGAGCCGA
The DNA here is from genome assembly GCA_044351785.1 of Bdellovibrionota bacterium. Lineage (GTDB taxonomy): Bacteria > Bdellovibrionota_C > UBA2361 > SZUA-149 > DAOLCO01 > JAIYCX01. The sequence continues at coordinate 80 of JBILFC010000186.1, read as the reverse complement.
GGTAGTGTAGGGCTACAACTTTAATGCCGGCAATTTGAGTGACCCAGCAGTCTTGAGGTCTGACATGATTCTATGTGCAG
>JBILFC010000187.1:0-6137 GCA_044351785.1 Bdellovibrionota bacterium | reverse complement strand
TAGCACCAAAAATAATTATAATACTCGGGGCTAATCTTGAAACATCCGCGCTCGAAGTTTTAAATGGATTATGCATGAAAATAACCTAATTTTAGAGAATATGTGTTCTCTATTATCATGCTACAAGTAGCTAAAAAGTCGCAAGTATTTATAAATTAGAGATATATTTTAAACGGAATTAAGCAACCGCTAAGCGAGTCTGAAAACGATTATTCTCCATTTCCATCAACTCCTTATCCTCGGCATTTATCCGTGAAGCTACCCTAATTAACTCACTGGCCAAATAACCGATATCATATGACCAATATAAATCCTGCACCCCAGAACTTATAGGGTCTTCGGCCAACATCGCTAGTAGTGCAGTGTCTTCACTTAATCCATGAGATTCATCAAGTAAGGAGAGGTTACAAACTTCTTTATATCCACTGACTCTTACACCCTTTCCCTGATTAAATATTTGTTCTGCGTGACCAGAAATTAATTTAGGCAAATTCCCGATGTTTTTATTGGGAATACCTTGTTCCTTTAGCACTAAGACCAAAGCAATTGGCAATAAATCATACAATCGATAACATCTACGACCTCGTTTAAAGTTATCACCACTAGGCTTAGAAAGGCCAATTTGATGATACAAGGTAAACTGAGATAGGACTAATTTTCTGGTTGGAAACATATCTTGAATAATTCTTCTCACACCTGAGGCATTGAACTCTAAAGTTCTGTAGTCAAATTCCTCTTGAACGATTGGTCTGATGTTAGAAATATTCATTTTAAAAATTAATTAAACCATGAGTCGACAATCTGTCATAGTTTAACGTTTTTAAAAAGATGTTTTATCTAAGTTACATAAAACTATTTTAAAATAGTTTCTTCATCTAACTTAAAGTTGCGGACCATCCCTACTTATTCTTAGGTTGAGTCCAAGATAAAAGAAATGACCACGGTGAAGGTCTTTCCTCTTTAGACTTGGCCATAATTCTCAAGGTCTCCGTTTCCGTCATTGATATTAACTGTTGCCTCTCAAGTTGCACTTCCAACTTTTCAACTCTTTGCCTTAACCAATCACGTTCAGACATTACAAGTTCTAATTGTTGTTTTAGTGATCTAGATAACTCAAGAACTTCTATACTAGATGGCCCCTCAGATTCAGTGTATGAGTTGTTATTTGTAGAATTTGCCTTGTCTTCAAGTTCCCCACAAATGACGCCAGAATTATCCTTATTTCCAGAATTAATAACTTCATCAATTTTAACTACGACTTCAGGAGGCTTATCAGCATGAAGCTTTACCACCTTAGTTGAGCTCTGTTTTGCCTCCTGACCTAATATAGAACTTAATGTAGGCAACTCAGGATCTTCAGGCTTAATACTTGCCTGATCCGGTAGTGACTGAGACTTCTCAACCGCCCTACCTACAATACGCGAATTAAAAACGATCTTAATATCTTCTTCTTCAAAATAATCTTGCCCTTGGACATTCTGTACTTTTAGAAGTCCAAAGTCTCGATACTGATTTATAGTATCAATACTAACTCCCGAAAGAGCAGCACTCTCTGCCGCGGTCAACAACTTCACTTTAGGAACTAACATCTTGGCCTAAGAAAAATAATGATAATAATTTAGGATAATACTAAATTGGAATAAAAATGCAAAAGAACTCCATTCAATTGCACTTTCAATTATTTTAATGTCAGGAGGATTACAGAAAGGGCGACCAAAGAAAGGTCGCCCTACAGGGATTACTGAATTTTAGCCTCAGGTAGGCTTGTTTTTACAACTTCTGGATTCACTACTTCGCCGAGGGTAAATTGAACCCTTCTATTTACAGCTCTAGCCCAATCTGATTCCTCAGTAACTAAAGGTTTAGATTCCCCATAACTCATAGGTGTTAATAACTCCGTATTGACACCCATAGTCTTAAGCTCAGCTAGAACGGCATTGGCTCTCGCCTCTCCTAACTTATTATTGTACTCATCTGTACCTTTGAAGTCGGTATGCCCTTCAACTACTACTTTTACGTTTGGTGTAGTTTTTAATAAACTAGCCATCTGCTGAACTCTACCCTTTCCAAGATCATTTAAAGTTGATTTATTGAAATCAAAATTTATATCTGGGAAATAGATCTTACTTTCTGTAGCCTTAGCAGGTTCAGACTCCCCTTCAGCTCCTGATACTATAGCATCAGGTCCTGAAGACAATGCATTCATTGGGGCAATAGATTTACAATCTGGCACCGAATCATCTGCAGAAAAACAATGTGGCTCTCTAAAATCAAAAGGCTCCCTAAAGCCCATTACACTTCGAGTTACTTCAGTACTACCTGCAAATGCACTAAAAGGTCTAAAAATCGCCTCTCTTAACACCCATCCCACTGGATGAAGGGCATAAGCAACAATTCTAATTGGATGAGATTCAGACTCTCTATATCTAGGTGACTTATGTGCTGAGAAGATACCATTATCTCTTGGCAAGGTGTCTTGCGCAACCACATTAGAGACAAAGATTCCCCCAATAAAAATAGAAAGCAATAATTGCTTAGTCATAGACTTAAATATTAAATTAAAACTCATATGTTCACCTTAAATTTTCCAAGAAACTGAACCGCTACTACTCAATATCGGATGCCTTAGAGAATATTATTATATATTAAATGAAAAAGTACTACTGATGAGTTAGATGATACCACAAATAGAAAGGACCTGAATCTTTTAGTAACTTAAACTAAAAAATATTTTCATTCACCATGAATTTAGTAGGCTACGATCTCTGATCTAATCTTAGCTAGCTCATTAATACCACCACTAAGATTGTGGATATTAATAAATCCACGCTCTAATAAGTAAGCTGTCACCATAGCGCTCCGAGCACCGGACTTACAAACTACTATAATTGGTTCATCCGAACTCGCAAACTCCCGATGTAGATACTCAAGATTGCTCTCTAATTCCATCATTGGGATATTGGTACTGCCACCAATACCTGAAAGAGCAATTTCTTCTGGTTCTCTAACATCTAAGATATTTAATTTACCAGAATCAAGCAAGACAGAAAAATCACCAGAGTTAATACTCGGTACATCATGCATAAGAACTAAATCCAATAATTTATAGGCGAACTCAAGTTACTATGAAAAAGAATGCCCACAACCACAACTTCTAGTAGCATTTGGATTATGAAATTTAAAGCCAGTTCCATTTAACCCAGAGACGTAATCAATCTCAGCCCCTTTGAGATATTGCAAACTAGCCATATCAATAAAAACAGGCAGGCCATCAACAGTAAATACGCTATCCCCTGGTCTTTCCTCATTAGAAAAATCAAGTGCATACTGCAGTCCAGAACAACCACCACCGTGCACAGCGATTCTCAATCCGTGATTCTCAAGTCCTTCCTCAGCTAGAGCTTTTCTAACGGCCTCAATTGCCTTATCTGTAATTTTAACAGGAATTTCAGTTGCTTCCATGATCTGTATAATCAAATGTATTGCGATAATAATTAAGATTCATTGTACCACTAAAACACCACATTAGGAAGCAAAAGAAAATACAAAAATCTCATGACAACCTCCTTAAATTATTAAATATAATCCCTTAAAAGGTATAAGCTTGAAGCATTCTCGCAATAACTCTGACTAGTGGTGGTGGTATTTAACTAATTTGGAGTTTTATGTTTTCTAAGGTTATAAAAAGTTTAGCGGTTGTATCGGCTCTATTAGTAGCTCAAAATTCTTATGCTGATGCTTTAAGCTTAAAGCCTAATACCTCGTACGAGCTTACAGGGACCAAAGCAAATGATCCAGCAGACTATGCCGATAATGGATTATTTTTCCTTGCCTTCTATCAGACTCCACATGGATCAGAACTTCATCAAGGAGATTTTTATGCATACTTCAATCTTACTGGAAGCATGACTACAGGGGAAATTTCAGGCAACAATTTAAGTTCCTTAAGCGGCAACATTTTTGCAAGTCTAGTGAATGTAGTTAGATATAATGGCACAGCATGGGAAGAAGTCAGCGGGGCTACTGGAACTGCCACTTCAACTTTTAACTACTCAAATATAACTATCAATGAGAATTTAGATATTTTTGCTTTAATAAAAAATACTGGCTCCGGAACAGGTACAGTAGATCTTAATCTTAGTCATTCTGGCATTACAGCAAATTTAAATGAAACAGTTAATTCATCTTTCATGCCATTTGACGAGGCTACTCAAGGATATTATGACCCTGCAATTAATGCTTTTTCTCTCAATGGAGTGCTAGATTTCGCTACTGCTGGATTCAATTCAGGGATACATAGCTGGTTTGACATATACAGCCAAGTTCTTTTCGGCAGTCAACTGTTCTATCTACAAGGCGACATTCATGCTAAATATTCTGAAGTTCCTGAGCCAGCTAGTATGGGATTATTAACTGCCGGACTGATGGGTGTTCTTACAAGAAGAAGAAAGAAGATCGCCGCATAAAGAACTGAAATAGATTGCCTATAGTCATTGACCAGTAGGCCACATCATGAGAAAAAGGGTGAAAACCCTTTTTCTCATTTGTAATGAAACATAAACCTACTTTAGACCTATCTGAAAAGCACTATAAGCCCGAACACTTAGAACAGGTAATTTATAAAACTTGGAAAGATCAAAAAGCATTCGCTCCAGATCCAAGTTCAAATAAAAAAAGATTCTCAGTAGCAATTCCTCCCCCGAACGTAACTGGTAGACTACACATGGGACATGCCCTTAACAATTCCGTTCAAGACAGCCTCTGCCGATATAAAAGAATGGATGGCTACGATGTCCTATGGGTTCCAGGTACTGACCATGCAGGAATTTCAACCCAATCAGTTGTTAAGAAACACCTAGATGCTGAAGGTGTAGATTTTTATTCCCTAGGAAGGGCAGAAGCTATAAATAAGATTTGGACTTGGAAAGAAAAATACGGTCATCAAATTCTAAACCAATTAGAAAGACTAGGATGTTCATGTTCTTGGGATCATACTAGCTTTACGATGGATGAGAACTTATCAACTGCTGTTAAAGTTGCTTTTAAAAAACTTTATGATGATGGTTTAATTTATCGTGGAAAATATATTGTAAACTGGTGTCCTGTAGATAAAACTGCACTTTCTGATGATGAAGTGGACACTAAGGAAGGCGGGGAGCCAGGTTTCTTATGGCATGTTAAATATGCATTAGAGAACTCCGATCAATTCGTTACAATTGCTACTACGCGACCAGAAACCATACTTGGAGATTCTGCAATTGCTGTTAATCCAACAGATGAACGATATAAAAATCTTATTGGTAAAAATGTTTCGGTGCCACTTTGTAATAGGCTAATACCTATTATAGCTGATGATTATGTCGACAAAGATTTCGGCTCAGGATGTTTAAAAGTCACACCGGCGCATGACATTAACGATTTCCAATTAGGTCAAAGGCATAAACTCCCTCAAATCAATGTTATGAATCCAGATGCGACAATGGGAGATCAGGCACCTATTAAATACCATGGGCTTGATAGATTTGCATGCAGGGAACTAATCATTAAAGAACTCACTTCTTTAGGACAACTAGAGAAAATTGAAGAGAGAATGACCCCTGTTGGAAGAGCCCAACGCTCTGGCGCGATAATCGAATACAGATTAAGTGATCAGTGGTTTGTAAAAATGGAACCACTCGCAAAAGCTGCACTTAAAAAAAGCGACTCAGGGGATCTAAAGTTATTTCCAGAAAGATGGGATGCCATATATAGGCATTGGTTAGAGAATACTAGAGATTGGTGCATATCAAGACAGATCTGGTGGGGGCATCAAATTCCAGCTTGGTATAATAAGTCTACGGGTGAAATCTTAGTAGATGTTAAAACTCCAAATATAGTATTAAAGAATCCAGATGAATGGATTCAAGATGAAGATGTTCTTGATACATGGTTTAGTTCCGCATTATGGCCATACTCTACTTTAGGTTGGCCAGAGAATACCGTAGACTTAAGAACCTACTATCCAACTTCAGTACTATCTACTGCAAAAGATATCATATACTTTTGGGTTGCTAGAATGGTGATGACTGGAGTTCATTTTCTAAATGAAGTTCCATTTAAGGAAGTATATTTTCACCCTGTGATCTGTGATCATAAGG
>JBILFC010000185.1:0-6146 GCA_044351785.1 Bdellovibrionota bacterium | reverse complement strand
CACCCTTCAACAGGACACACAAAACCAAAGACAACCTTGCTTAGGGCTGTCTACGAATAAAGCAAATGATTTTACCTTAATCGTAGGCAGCTCAATTTTCTAACCCGTAACTAATTTTCAAAGAACAAATCTCACACTTAAGTAAGGTTAGAAGTTAAATATTAAGTAGTATCTAAAGATGGCACTTAAAAACCCTAAAAAAGGGTGGCCATCAGTCTGCAGTTACTCCAACACAGATCCAAATCGCTTCAAAAATTCCGCATCAGCATTTGGATGCATAAGCTGCGGTACAATATCAGGAAGAACCCCCAGTTGCCATCCGCTACTTTCCATAAATGGCTGAATGGCTGCATCAAGTATAGACGTTAATGTAATTGCAATTTCCTTCCTATCTACACCTACTGGGAAGACTTCAAAAGTTAAAAAACTTCTCAACACATCATTACGCCGAATCAAAACCAAAATTTCAGGATCGCTAATCTGACCCGCACGAGAAGTCCTCCCCTGCATTTGTTGAATCACTTGACTTACAAAGGGTGCGGAATACAAAATCCCATTATGACGCTTCGTGCTGACAAATTCCCTAAGCCACAGCTCAGCTGAAAGCAGTAGTTTAGCCAAAGTGAAAATAGTCTCATCAGCAAATGCAACGCTTCTTAGATCCTCTTCAGCTAGCATAAAGAAATTCGATGTATTTGAATCATCCGGCGAAAACTCCCAATTAATAACGGAAGCAAAATTTGCATACCCTGACAATGCGGCTGAAATAACCTGTTCCCTGTTCATCACAACCTCCGGTTGAAAGAATGACAAAACCCTTGTACCGTCTTCAGGCACTACCTAAAATCTTCTACCCGTAACAATCTATATTTTTTAAAGATCCACTAAGCGCAGTTATGCTAGCAAAATACAGCCAAATAGTGAACTCTTTCATGTAAAATGATTAACTGCATTAAAACCAACGCTAATCATGACTTTCCTACTAAATTAAGTAGTTACTTTAATATCTGAAATTATTCACTTATTTCTCACTTAACTTTACCTAATATCAAGCCGATCATTCCCCTTGGTATCGCTCTCAATTGCAGTTCTTGCCTGCCTACCAAGTAATATTTATCTGAAATAATTATTTTTAAATATGATCATCGAAATCTCTACTCTGCTTGCTTACTGGTGGGTACCAATACTAATTATTTGTTTAATCTGCTACGAATTCGTACTCAGATTCTTCTTCGGTATGGTAATCGTACCTGAAACATCAATTGGCTTAGTTACAAAAAGCTTTGTTCTCTTTGGTGATCACAAAGAACTTCCTGATGGAAGAATTATAGCTACAAACGGCGAAGCTGGGTATCAAGCACGCACATTACCTCCAGGTCTATACTGGTGGATGTGGCCATGGCAATATGGTGTCGAAATGGCTGACTTTACAATCATCCCTGAAGGGAAAATTGGTTTAGTACTAGCAAAGGACGGAGCACAAATTCCAACTGGAAGAATTTTAGCTAGAAAAGTAGATAGCGACAACTACCAAGATGCAGGAAAATTTCTTAACAATGGTGGCGAGAGAGGAAGACAAACAGGATTTATCACTGCTGGATCTTATAGAATTAATCCATTTCTTTTTGAAGTAACTATTGTAAACCAACTAATTATTCGTGAAAATATGGTAGGGATCATCACTACACTTGATGGGGAACCGATACCATCTGGAAGAATAGCTGGTGATGATGTTAAAGGTCACAATAACTTCCAAGATATTGATACATTCCTAGCAAATGGTGGATGTAGAGGACTTCAACCACAAGTAATTCTTGCTGGTAGCTATTATATTAATCCATGGGCAGTACAAGTAGAAGAAACTCCTATGAGTAATGTTCCAATTGGATTTGTGGGAGTGGTAATTAGCTATATCGGTGACGATGGTAAAGATTTAACAGGAGAATCATTTAAACATGGTAACATCGTAAGTAAAGGTCAACGTGGTGTATGGATGGAACCACTTGGTCCTGGCAAGTACCCACTTAATAGCTACACAATGAAAATGGAATTAGTACCGACTACAAACTTGGTACTTAACTGGGCAAATGCTAGAAGCGAAGCACATGCTCTAGATAAAAATCTAAGCACAATAACAGTTAGAAGTAAGGACGGATTTCCGTTTAACCTAGACGTAGCACAGATTATTCATATCCCTGCGAACGAAGCGCCAAAAGTGATTGCTCGATTCGGCAGTATGAACAATCTGGTAAGCCAAGTTTTGGAACCTACTATTGGAAACTACTTCAGAAATAGCGCTCAAGATAGCGATGTAATTTCATTTCTAACAACAAGAAAGGAAAGACAAGAATCTGCGAAAGATCACATCAGGACAGTACTAGAAGAATATAACGTAAATGCCGTTGATACACTGATTGGTGATATCGTTCCACCTGAGAGCTTAATGAAAACTCTCACGAACAGAAAACTTGCTCAAGAAGAGGAAAAAACTTACGAGAATCAAAGGATGGCGCAAGAGAAACGACAAGGAATGGAACGAGAAACGGCGATTGCAGACATGCAAAAAGATATTGTTAAAGCCCAACAAAGTGTTGAAATTTCTCAAAGAACAGCAGATGCAACAGTAAAGAAAGCAGAGGGGGATGCAACTAGCCTTAAACTTCAAGTTAACGCGGAAGCAGAAGCTACCAGAATGAGAGCATCAGCTCAAGCAGAAGCTACAAGACTTAATGCCTCAGCTGAGGCAGAAAAAATCAGTATTACTGGTAACGCTGAAGCTGAGAAGATTATGGCAATCGGTAAGAGCACGGCTGAATCATATTACCTTCAAGTTAAAGCTATGGGTGATGAGAACTTTACAAGATACAAAATTATTGAGGAAGTTTCCAGGGGTAAAATTAAGATTATCCCTGACATCATAATCAGTGGTGGAAGTGCTTCTGATGGCTCATTAAGTGGCCTAATGGGCATGAAACTAATGGAGATGATTGATTCTAATAAAACTAGTTCAACTACAAAACCATAAATCAATCCATAAAAAAGGCGCCTAATAGGCGCCTTTTTTATTTAAAGCATCAACTAAACTACGCTTTAGTTAATGACTTTCTTCTTCTACTAATCAACCCAGCTGCACTCACTCCCAACAATGTCATTGTAGCTGGCTCTGGAATAGGATTAGTTGGTGGGGTAGTTCCTCCACTGATAAGCGAAAGGTTATAAGTTCCGTAAGAAGCTTTAAGATCCTTATACTTATTCTGCCAAACATAATCATATGCAACATCTACTAATAAACTTCCTTCTACTAGACCTGATGTAAATAGCGAACCACCTGTAATTCTAAACTCTCCATTGATATCTAAATTACCAGCAAACCCGCCAGCATATTTAACTCCTACAGTTCCATTATCAACATATTCAGCAAACAACAAAACTTCCCTGTTATTACCGTATAATACAATCTTCCCATCTAAAATGCCTGTAGATAAGTTTCCTCCAACAACAGTTCCAGGTTCTACAGTTGATCCAGAAAGGAACACTTCTTTAAATGTGATTCCCGCTAATGCAGGGGCTGCAAAATCTGGCCTAGACCAATGTATAGAATTAGGTCTCATAACGTTGTCGTCATTAATAAACGTAAAAAACATTTTACCAGGGGCCCAATAACCAGCATCATGATTAGGGCTTGTTTTAAAATTCAAAAACGGATCTATGGTCACCGCTTTTGCATCCATACCAATTCCCATGGATACGGCCACAGTGAACAAAAACAAACTGATTTTCTTAATAAACATAAAACTACTCCTTTTTTTTAAGAATCTTAACAGAACATACAAAAACATACATAATAGGTCAATAGATGCGACTAAAATGCTTCTTATCTATGTAAGTATCTGTAAATAACTCTCAATAATCTATCCCCTACACGACGTGCAAGAAACCCAAACTAAAACAAAATAATTAAAATAAATTGCCTCAAAAAGGTTATGACATTTAAAATTCAAATGTTGCATAAAAATAAAAAAGCGCCTCTAATTTTCATTAGAGGCGCTTTTACTTAGAACTCTTTTTAAGTGAAAGCTTATGCTTTAACTAAAGACTTCCTTCTCTTACGAATAAGCCCAGCTGCACTTACTCCTAATAGAGTCATAGTAGCAGGCTCTGGAACCGCTGTAGTTCCACCTGCCACTTTCTCATAGAAAGTAAATGTACCAGTATTAACTCTTATATCGCCAGCGCCAATGTTATTACGCCATACATAGTCAAATGAGATGTCTATATATAAAGGCTCTGTAATCTTACCGCTTGTAAATAATGATCCACCAGTAACACGGTAAACACCTTTCACATCAAGCTCACCAGCAAAGCCTAAACTACCATTTGAAGACAAGGTACCATCTTCAACATAAGTTGCTTGCAATAGAACTGAATTACCTGGGCCATAAAGAGTAAGACCACCCGTAGCTAAATTTGTCAAAGTAGGATTCTTGGTAGTCATTGTTCCCATTGCCAATACTTTTTGAAAATTTATTCCGGCAAGGTCACTATCTCTATAAGTTACATTCTTAACCCCTACAGGCTGAACATAATCGTTATTACCATTGAAAGTAAAATATTTAGGTCCCTTCAACCAGTAACCAAAATCACCTCTGGTAGTAAAAGAAAGAATCTGATCATACCTAACACCATCAACAGTAATTGCACTTGCAGTTCCGACATAAGATAACGACAATACAGTTAACAACAAACTTGTCTTAACTGCTTTTAAAAACTTATTAATACACATAAAACTCCATATTATAATATTCCAGCAAACTTCTAACAGCATTATTGTATGAAGTATAGAAAGCGTGACTTAAAGCTTCAAAAAAATAATTAAATTATTCAAATATAATTAAGCACTTAAACCGCTTGGACATTTCTTTAACAAAGTACACTCGACACACTTAGGGCTTCTTGCCATACATACTCTCCTGCCATGGAAAATAAGCCAATGATGTAGCTTCTGCCAATTTTCCTTGGGAAATCGGCTACATAACTCACTTTCGACCTTGTCTCTGGTGTTAGCATTTGCGAGTCCAAGGCGCTTAGATACTCTAAAAACATGCGTATCAACCGGCAGTGCATATGCCAAGCCTAACTCTGACAAGACGACATTCGCAGTTTTATTACCTACCCCAGGTAAACTTATTAAATCTTCATGGGTTTCAGGAATATCAGAATTCCACTTTTCCACTAACAGCTTCGCAGTTTCTATTAAATGCTTAGCTTTAGTCTTGTAATAATTAACTTCTCTGATGATGTTCTCAACATCAATCAATTTCGCCCTAGATAAGGACAAGGGACTTGGATATTTCTTAAAAAGAATCTTAGTAACTTCATTTACCTTCTTATCAGTAGACTGCGCAGAGAGCATAACAGATATGAGCAGTTGAAATGGACCTTCAAAGTCTAGTTCTGTCCTTGGAGTACCATAAAGACTCTCAAGCTCCTGCAGAAGTTTCTTATCGTTAGATGATAAACCCACTTACTAAAGTACGGATACCAATTTATTAGTAATGACTTCTAATATATTATCCTTAAGCTTCTCGTCTTCAATGTGATCTAACACATCCGCTACATAAGCTTTTGTAAGTATAGACCTCGCTTCTACTTCAGATATTCCTCTTGCTCTAAGATAAAATAATGCTTCATCATCAAGCTGTCCAACGGTAGCACCATGACTACATTTTACATCATCTGCCCAGATCTTTAACTGAGGTCTAGAAATACTTTCAGCATCATCAGAGCAAATTAAGCTTCCGTTTGATTGATACGCATTAGTCTTCTGTGCTTCTTCTCTAACAATAATTGTTCCAGTAAATATGCCCTTAGATTCAGCACCGTATAAGCCCTTATATAACTCGTGACTTTCACAATTAGGCGCTACGTGTTCTATGCAAGTAAAATTATCTACATGCTGAGAAGAAGTTACGATATTTGATCCAATTAACCAAGCAACTGATCTCTCCCCTCTAATTACAGGATAAACTTCATTCCTAGTTAATTTAGAACCAAAGTTAAGTGAAACTGTCTTTCCTACACTCTCCTCTTCAAGCTCCATATAAATAGAAGAAATATGAGTATCAGTTAAAGATACATTCTGAACC
>JBILFC010000184.1:0-6175 GCA_044351785.1 Bdellovibrionota bacterium | reverse complement strand
GTTGGCCGAATGATGGTTTATACCATGGGAGCGGAAATAAATGACAGTGAATTTGTGTTGCAGGCTTTGGGAGAATCTTTGCTCGCAAATGATGTGCAGAGATTAAAGCCAGACTCCAGTTTCAATCAGAGGCTCTATGCTAATAATCTCTCCAATGACGTTGATACAATCGCAAGTTATGAGTCTTTGAGACTTCGGCATTTATGTAGGGTCTTTGAAGGTAACAGCCTCTCTAATCGCGCAGTGGCAGCACTTTTGCTTTCATTTGATGATATGAGTTCCCCCTTCTTCCGATCAATCCTACCTTCATCAGCACGGCTTTTGAATGCATACGATCTAGCAGTTGAGCTTGGGTCTTTGACGTTTCTGAGAAGCCATTCAAAGAATTTGTGTAAAGATTTATAACTGTATTCGACAGAAAGCTGATGAAGATCCTTATGAAGTGCTACTCACGAATTTTGGCACTGTCATGGGGAATCAAGGTGATGTGTCTGATGGTGAAATGCAAGGTATGACTGAAAAGAGCAGATTCTTCTTCGGGCCTAGCATCGATCATCCACATAGAACCCCGGTATATGGCCCGCCTATTGAAGCGCGCACAGGAAAAATTGGGTGGGAATACGTGGGGCAATATAGTTTGGGATACTATCAAGAATTCAGAACGCTCTTTGACACTGCTCATTGATCATCTAGCCGCTTAGACAGGATGTCGAAGCGGCGTTTGTTTTCATACTTAGGGTTTGTTTACTATTTCCATTAATATGGCCATTTCTTACAATTGCTTTGAAAGTAGTTAAATTAAAATTGGCTATTATATTTAATCTATGCCCAAGTTAGTTCTTTATTGATTTCAGATCTAGGGTGACATGCAAAATAAAATATTCGAGCCGATTATTGAGGGCTTATCTGCTAACGGCTATGTTGTTTGTGATGATTTTCTATCTAAGGTTGAGGTAGCGGGATTAATGGAGAGTTTTACTACTAGGTATGAGAGTGGTTCTTTTAAGGAAGCAGGGGTGGGGAAATCGGTAGAGGTAAGTAAGTCAAGTTTAGTTAGAGGGGATGAAATTCTATGGCTTGAATCTGATAGTCTTGTTCCTGCTGAAAGAGTATTGATTGATAAGAATCAAATTTTCATAGACTATATAAATCAAACTTGTTTTCTGGGGATTAAGGGTTCTGAAATACATTTTGCTAAGTATGGGGTAGGGAAGTTTTATAGGCGACACCGAGATACTTTTCAGACTCAGAAAGGACGGGTACTTTCTGTGATTGTATATTTAAATAATTTGTGGGTACCAGAAGACGGTGGCAATTTAATTATATATACTGAAAAAGATAGTGTTGAAACTGCCATTACAATTGCACCATTAGCTGGAAGATTGGTTTGTTTTGAAAGTGAAAAGCTTGAACATGAAGTGACTGAGACTTTTAAGGATAGGTATAGTGTTACCGGGTGGTTTTTGAATTAGGGTTACCGAAAATATTCATACTGGAGATTTAATTGATTAAGGTGTCTTTTCTCACATAGTAGTTGAAGAATTTTGTCGTTCCCATGTTTAACCGCAACATAGAAGTAAAAAGGGGAAAACTATGAGAACAATAAAATTAAGAGAATTATTTATTATGCCTTTGATATTATTAACTTTTTCTAGCAGCGTAATGGCGCAAGCCAAGCTACCGGATCCTAGGCAAGCTCATTTAGGGGGAGGTTCTCAGGCTGGACCAGTTCTACCTAATGGTTACACTCCCGGTGATAAAATTAGGGTAGAGTTTAATTCACCTTATGTGCAAAATGATTCCGCTAAAGACATTGATCAGGCAGTGGCTTTGCAACAGAACCAAGTAGCGGAAGAGTCTGCTTGTACTCCCCGACTTTCCCATACTGGATCTATTGAGACACATCGCAGTCGTATTTCTAGGGAATTTACAACTTACGGTGTTGCAACTAGTATAGATTTTTGTGTCGCTGATATTATTGTATTAGATCCAGAGATAGAATCAAATATATGGATGTCTCGAAAAGCTGCGGATCACTTCCCAGGAAATAGACCGAGTTGCAAGGCTGAGCTAGTAGATTCTTCCGGTGCAAGAATTAGAGTAGTTAGCGATTCCAATTTTATCTGTTCTTTTTTATTCATAGCGAAAACAACTCATCCAGAAGTAAGAGTAAAGGGATATCTAACAACTTCTTTTGATTATCCATTAAGTTACAATAGAGATGGATCAATCACATTAAGAAATGATGGAGATTCAGTGGCAGAATTTGGTGTGGCCACCGCTGAATTTAGGGACTAAAATGTCTTGTTGTCGAGGATAGTTGAAAATGCCAGTCCATGGGGCTGGCATGTTTATTGCGCTTCTTTGCTTTTCCTACTGGTAAAATATTTTAACTTACTTTCTTAACAAACTCTGACTTCAATCCCATTGCTCCAATGCCATCTATCTTACAATCAATGTCGTGATCTCCATCTACGAGTCGAGATATTTTAATTTTTGTTCCTACTTTTACTACAGATGAAGATCCTTTAATTTTTAGATCTTTGATTACTGTAACATAATCACCTTCAGCTAGAACATTACCATTTGAGTCTTTTACGATCCTCTCGTCTGAGTCTGCTTCGTTCTTCTCATCCATAGACCATTCATGAGAACACTCAGGACAGATATATAGTCCACGATCTTCATAAGCGTACTCTGATTTGCACTTAGGGCAGGCTGGTATTGTCATTTTTCAGTTTATAATTTTAAAGATTGTTAGTAGTTTTTAAGTAGCATAGAATTTTTAATTATTCCAACTTACAAGGGACAATAGTTTGGATATAAAGAGATCTTTGGATTCCTGATCGCTTATTTCTTGATGACGTAAAGTGCGCGCGATTTACCTTCGAAAACATTCTACAATTTTATTTGCTTAAAACCATAATCAAGTCAATTATCAGGAGTTTATGCGGGGGCATAAACTCCTGATTTGTTCTGAACTCTAAGGTACGTTCTCTACTTGATTGCCTCCATGAGCGCTGTTAACATACGGTGAGTTGATGGCCCAGATCCAAAACCCCCAGGAGGTCGTGTTCCTAGATTATCTATTACCGTCATCTCAGGATAGTATCCCATCCGGACGACTACCATATTATGCTTAGGCATGATCAAGGTGTATTGACCGCCTCCACCCGCTGCAAAGTATGTATTTTTTGGCAACATCGGAAAATGACCTGTGCGGTTTAGCCAGAATTGACCACCGTATACTTTCTTTTCCCAATTCGGTGCAGGAGAACTAACAAAATCAGTCCAGCCGTGAGGAAGGATCTGCTCCCCATTCCAAAATCCTTTTTGGAGATAAAGTAGTCCAAGTCTTGCCCAATTGCGAGCAGTTCCGTAATCACATCCTGTAAAAATGAGATTTCCAAATGGATCAGTTTCAATGACTTGTTGCCTGATTCCGATAAGGTCAAGAAGCTCTCGTTGTGGAAAGGAAAGATATTCTTCTCCCGTATTTAAACAATAATCTTTGATCAGTGAACCGATCACCCAAGGATCACAGTTATGATAACGACCTTTATGGCGAGGAGCAGGGGATTTTAATGGCAGTGCTCTGCTCAGGTCGTAGATATTAATCCCATCAGTGTATGCATGCATATGCTGAGGGTACCCACGCCTAGAGCTATATTTTGGATTACTTGTAGGAGCACTGAACTTTAATCCACTACTCATCTGCAATAGATTTCTAATCGTAATCTTTCCACGTGGATCTCCAGGATTACGCCATGCTGGTACAGGCACTCTCTGATTTAACGTGAAAGCTCCTTTTAGCACTAAGCGAGCAAATAGGGTAGCTAAAAGGCTTTTGCCCATTGACCAGCTTTCTAGTTGACTATCTTTGTTGACTCCCGGTGCGTATCGCTCACCGATAATTAATCCATTGCGAACAACCAATACAGCCGCCGTCAAGGCATATGGATCATCAAAGGCACAATCAATTGCTCTCTCAATTCCGTCATTCCTATCAACAGATGTGCTATCTCCCATCGGCCACGCTTGTGTATTCGCTGGAGGAAGATTCGAAGTGACTTTAATTGGAGTGAAAGAAATATTCTTAGCTCTTAAGGGGAGTACCACGCTGCCCTGATCGTCGCAGAACTGGGCTACACGGGTATAACGTCTGTAAGTAACCGAAACACGTTTTTTGCCTTCATCGACTTTGAACTTTAGTGCCCCTCTCAATTTTAATGGACAACTAAGCTCGAAAGCTAAGTCATGAGATAGCCCATTTAGAAAGATGTAGGAACAAATCCTTCGAGCGAACATACCAAGCTCGTACTTTACCATCTTTGTGTCGAACATTTGAGATTTCTTTCTTGCGATTTTGATATCGCTAACCAGTGACGAAAAAACCTGTAAGATAAACGCGCATCTTCACGCCTTTTAGCCTAAAGATGAGCAAACACTTCTACCCTTATTGAATTAAAGCTGTAAAAATAGACTAAATTAAACCTATATAGTTACGATACCGTAAGGTTTTTAGATAATCAACTTAAAAAAAATATCATCAAGAATTCCCACAATCGTATTTGAAAATTGGAAAAATAGATAAAAGATTGTATTTTTAGCGGTCAAGCTCATTAAGTGTCACGGCTTAACTAATGGGAAGATAAGGAAAACGCAATATTCTCTGTGGAGATAGTTTGAATATTCTTTGACTCGTCTAAATCACACTTTTTACGCAACTAATAATAACTCTTCAGATAGGGATGTAGGAAGTTGGTTATGCAGGTTCATGAACAAAAGAAGGATGAAAAGCCTCTGGGGAGGGAAAATGACCAGTCAAATATATCATCAAACTTAGATCCCATCCTTAATGAATTAAAGTTACCCAGCGGATATTTCGAACACGAAATTGGAGATGAACATGTTCTTAAAGCTGAGATACAAAATTCAAGTAGAATTTATATTCCTCCAGAGGACTTTGACCCTACGAAAGCTCCCGCCGAAACAAATGACTATAAGATTCTTGAGGAAGAGGATGGAAAAGTAAGTAAGTTCTTACTTAAGGGAGAAAAAGAGTATGTAGTAATTCTTGAAAAAACAGAGCATAGTATAGTACTTGCTCCTATGTCCAAACTAGTTGAGGATTCGCTAAATCTAGCACAAAAATATAATATGCCCTCACCAATGGGAGAAATAAAATGCATTAATCCCGGCGTAATAAAATATGAAGCTATTGATGAATTTGGAAAAATTAATACTTATCTTGCTTCACCAGATTTTGTCCTAGAAAAAGACGCCGCACAGTCTGTTCCTCAGGCGCTAACTCGAGAACTTGAAACTCTCCATAAGGGAATCGAAAAGTTACAAAGTGAACAAAGTATATCCACCTTTGATGAAATCCAAGTTCAAATGGACAAGGCCTCCGAGCTATATAAGGAAATAGAAAAGAGGGCTAAACCCAGAAAGGATGATCAGAGTTCCTATTCTTTGGAGTTTGATTCTAAGGATGATGAAAAACAATATAAAGAAGTCTGCATTAGAATAAATGAACTTCGCGAAATGAGATCATCTTTACGAAAATCTCGCGACTTACAACAAGAAGCACAAAGTTTAAACGAGGACATTGTTAATCTAGAATCTTATCATGGTTATTTAGAAGAAGGAGATTCTGTAGGCGCAACTTTAATAGGTCGACAAAATGATCTCTCTTTCTACGATAATGCAGGAATAAAAATTATTGAAAGGACTAATTCATCGCCTTATGAAGATCCAATACTTGGATTGCAATCAACCTATTCTATATTAGATCTAAGGCAAGATAATAATACTAAAGACTATTTCATCGTTGCTGATCAGCATAATAAGATAAAAAGAGAGTATATTCAGAACGGAGATGAGATCTTTATAGAAGAAAGATATGATAGAAAAGATGGACTTAAAGAGAGGCGATTAAACTACCTCGGGATAATAGAAACCTACAATCAAGTAGAAGTGGTAGATAAAAAAGTTGATAATATCCATATATTTTTTAAGAATATAGAAGTTCTTAAGGATGTTCCCGGCTTTGATCAGATGCTTTCAAGCGCATCCGAAAAGTTTTCTCAAACTTTTATTAAGCAATGTTATAAAATTGATAACGCCAATACCTTAAATCTTGCAGAAAGAGCTATTTCAATGATGCCCTATG
>JBILFC010000351.1:0-2844 GCA_044351785.1 Bdellovibrionota bacterium | reverse complement strand
GTTTAGAAACATCTTCAGCTTGTGAAAATGATAAACGATTAAAAAAGAAAAGCAATAACAGACTAACTTTTAGAATTATCCTTGTAGGCTTTCTCCACGTGTAAACTATGATTAACAACCCTACTAGAAGAGGGTACTGAAAATATTCCTTCCAGTTCTTTGTATTCTGATAGTTTAAAGTGTCTTTTCTCAAGTTACTATTGATACCATTTTTGACAATTTCATGTACATCTTTGGTGCTTGGTTCTGCCATAACAACTTTACCATTAAATTTCTTAAATAACTGGTTAAGGCTTGCGAAATCAATTTTTGATATAACAAGCTTACCTGTTGCATCCCGTTTAAATCCTTTGGTAGATGGGATTGGTCCTCCTTCTCGGGTACCAAATATGATACCATAAGGAACAATTTTATAAGCACTCAATAGTTCTTCGCTATATTCTAGGTCTTCTTGGTCATACTCTCCGTCTGTAAGAAGAATAAGGGCATTAGATCTAGTTTGGGAACTTGTATTAGATGCTTTAGAGAAAGCTTTATCTGCTGCTTGTATTGTAGAGGATAAACTAGACCCTTTAATCGGCGCTAGATCAGGTAGTAGAACGTCGGCAAGTTGTGCTATAGATGTTTTATCTAGAGTTAATGGGCTCTCAATAAATGATGTCCCTGCGGCTGAAATTAAGGCAATTCTATCATTTAAGGTTTGTCCGAGAATGTCTTGAATTTTTCTTTTTGCTACCCCTAAGCGATTAGGATTAAGGTCTTCAACTAACATACTATCTGAAACATCTACTGCGATTGCAATATCAACACCATTATATGTAGTATTAATAGTTTCATATCCAAATCTGGGTCTCATTAGGCTAATGAAAATTAATAGCATTCCGAGCAGTAATAATGAAAGTTCGTTTTTTCTACCAGCAGAGGATACTATAATTCTTTTCATTAAAGGTGAAAGTGCTTTATCTTTTAGAGCTTGGAGAGAAGTCTCTTGTTTAAATAGCCAGATGTATAGTGGTATTAATCCTATTAAAAATATACCTGCGGATAAGTTGGCAAAAGAAAAGTTTTCTAAGATTTTCATGAAAGAATCCTGAAGATTGAGCGACTTAATATCTCTGCTACCAATAGTATGCACAATCCAAGTGGAATTAGGTAGTCAGCAAATTCCTTCTCAGTAATAAATTGAGGTGCTTTTTCCTTTCTCATTTCAAGAGTATCGATTTCCTTGTAAATATCGACTAACTCATCTGTATTCTTAGCGTTAAAATACTTTCCTCCAGTAGTTTTCGCTACAGCCTTTAAAGTCTCTTCATCCATGGGTACTTCTTTATATACAATGATCTCTCTACCAAGCATGTCAGTCACAGCAAATGGAGCCAATCCGTTACCCCCAATTCCAATCGTATAAATCTTTATGTTTAATCGCTTAGCAATTTCAGCAGATTGTACGGGCTCTGTTTGCCCTGAGCTTTTTAATCCGTCTGTAACTAATATTATAGCCTTAGAGGGGGATTTTATATTACTTAAGCGCTTAGCTGAAAGTAGTATTGCGTCTCCAAGAGCGGTACTGTCACCTGCCATTCCAACCTCTAAATCATCTAGATACTGAAGAAGAAGGTTCTGATCCAAAGTTAGTGGACATTGAGTAAAAGTTTCTGTGCCAAATACTAATAATCCTAACCTATCTCCCATCCTACTTTTTATAAAACTGGCAACAACTCCCTTCAGAGCATCCAGTCTGGAAACTGTTTGTCCTTGTATTTCAAAATCAAGGGCTCTCATACTACCTGAGACATCAACTGAGATAAGTAAATCTCTCGCCTCACTTGTTCTATCGGCTAGGTAAAGTCCATACTGAGGCCTTGCTAGAGCTAATGAAAATAAAGCAATCGTAAAGCAGCGGAAGAATAAAATTAGCGGAGTTCTGAGTTTTATTTTCCAAGTTATGTCAGATGCAGGTAAACTGTGTCCAACAATTGTAGGAATACCAATATTGTTAGTGCTCTTCCCCCACAGTTCTCTCAGTATCAGAACTGGAATGAGAAGATTTACATACAAAAATTCTGGAGTTGATAGAATATAGTTCATGCTGTTAACGGCTCTCCCGAGCTATATTCTTTTTAGAAGATAGAAAGGATCTTTTCTTCTTCTGTTTCGGTTTAATAGATTGGATTTCTATTTCGCCAATAAGATCATTAACTACTTGGTAACTGTTTTGAATTATTTCATTTGAACCTTGTTTGTTCAAGGTGTATTCAATCTCTTCAAACTTTTTTAAAATTTCAAGAATACTTTCACTAATTCTATTAGCAGCGCTTATGTTAGTATTTTCAACATTATTTAGAATGTTACACAATTCCTGAACTAAAATGAGATTTTCTATTCTGCTATCAAGAGCTAATGCGTTCTTAATACCTTTTCTGTGAAGATAGTTTTTTAAAGTTTCTGCGAGATACTCCGCTTGTTCCTTATTAGAGATACTTAGACCTATAAATTCTTCAAGTTTCTTACGAGCTTCCTGAAAGGGTGAAACTACGATACGTTTTGCTCTTTTTATTTTTAAGGTTTGATAGACAATATAGGTAAAGAGAAATATAATCAGGGCTAGGAGAGGGTAATTTAAGATCTCATAGTTAAAAATGAACTTAAGTTCTACCGGTTTGATATCAATGAGTCCTTCTTTTGCGCTGTGAAATAGTGTTTTAGCTTCGCTCATTCTTTACCTAGATCGTGTTTTTCTTGATTCTTTCAGTAAAAAACTTGTAAGAACATTTCTAGCTTCATCAGCTTCTTCAATCTTAGTAAATCTAGTTCCGCTAGAGTTGAATAAGTTAGTTAATTTGG
>JBILFC010000308.1:0-3394 GCA_044351785.1 Bdellovibrionota bacterium | reverse complement strand
ATTCTTCGCCTGTTTCAGGGTCATATATTTTTGTAAGTTTGCCAAGTGCCAATAACGGCTCAATTGTGTCTGCAAGCCAGATCGCATAGAGTTCATGCTTTTGTGATAGGAATTTTAGAGAAGAGTGATAATTAGTGGGATATTTAAAATCAGAAATTAGAAAAATAATGCTTCTTCTCTTTAATGAATGACTGCATTCATCTAGTATATTTTTAATTTTGAATGGATGTTTTGAAATTTCTGTACTACTAGAATTGATAGCATCAATTATGGAAAATAGTATTCGAAATACACTACTTGGGCTTTTAGAGGGCTTAATTCTCGTTCTAATTATGGAATCAAAGATGCAAGCGCTGATGACATCTTTATTATGTAGGGCAATTGAAGATAAAAAGGCACTCACCTCTAGCAACCTCTCAATTAAAGTTATTCTAGAACCGAGTAAAGAGGAATTACTTATGTCAATTAATAGACTGACAGAAACATCTCTCTCTTCAATAAATGATTTTACATAAGTTGAGCTCTTTCTTGCAGTGAGCTTCCAGTCTATCCTCCTAGAATCATCACCAGGTACATACAACCGAGCTTCATCAAATTCCATTCCAGATCCCTTGGCAATACTTCTATATCCACCAGAGGTCTGTTCCTCAGCCCATTTCTTTGCTCGAAACTGTAGGGCTCTACATTCTCCATATAGTAGTGCTGCAAGCTCGGATGAGTTTATAAATTGACTCATTTTGTGGCCTGATTAAGGTACTGGAACCTTATTTAATAATTCGGTGATTAGCTCTTCTGTGGTAACTTTTTCAATGTCAGCTTCATAGGATAGTATAATCCTATGTCTTAGAACGTCTAGGGCGAGATCTTTTATTATCTGAGGTGAAACAAACTTTGATCCCTCAATACATGCAAGTGCTCTGCCTGCTTGGAAAAATGAGATACTAGCCCTAGGAGATGCACCCAGTTCGATATACTTTTTTCGATTAGGAAGATAGCTTCCAATATCTCTAGTAGCAGTTACAAGTGATACAATATAACGCCTAATCCTCTCATCGACATAAATCTTTTCTGAGACTTTCTGGATAAAATTAAGCTCAGCTAAGCTAAGTTGAGGGCTAACAGATTCGGTTTTGGTCTGCCCCTCTGAGATCAATCTAAGAATATTAGTTTCAACATCCTTATCTGGATAACCAACAATTACCTTAAATAAAAAACGATCTATTTGAGCTTCGGGTAATGCGTATGTGCCTTCTTGTTCCAACGGATTTTGAGTAGCTAGTACAAAGAAAGGAGAGGGGGTTAGAATTGTCTGATCACCAATGGTAGCCTGATGCTCTTGCATTGTTTCTAGTAGAGCAGATTGCACCTTTGCTGGAGCTCTGTTGATTTCATCAGCTAAAACAAAATTTGCAAAAATAGGACCCTTTCTGATTATAAATTTGCCTTCATCTGGGCGGTAAACTTCTGAGCCGATAATATCAGAGGGTAGTAAGTCCGGTGTGAACTGAATTCTAGAGCATGTACCATCTACTGCTCTAGCTAAGGCCTTAATTGATAAAGTTTTAGCTAGACCGGGCACACCTTCTAGTAGAACATGACCACCAGCGATTAGCGCAGTGATCAATCTGCTTTTAAGCTCTTTTTGACCCAAAATATGCCGATCTAATTCAGCGCTTAAGTTGGCAAGTAGCTTCCTACTAGTTAATAATTCGTCATCGCTTATCTCAGTAAAGTTTGCCATCATTCTTACTGCCTAACAAATTTAGTTATTTTTCTTTCCATCTTTGTATAAGGCAAAGTGTACTCTTCTATTTTTAGCATGAGAGGCGTCGCTCGCTCCTGAATCTAATGGGATCTCTTCTCCGTAGCTGATTATACTAAGTTGTTTAGCAGGTGCTCCGAACTGAAGAAGCATTTTTTGCACACTTCTAGCTCTTTCTTCTCCCAATGCTAAATTATATTCTGGAGTACCTCTGCTATCACAATGACCTTCTATCTCAGCTTTTAGATTAGCATCAGAAACTAGATCTTTAACACTTGCTTTTAGCATTTCTGTATATTCAGGATCAATAGCCGAGGAGTTATATGCAAAATGAACATCTTGAAATAGTCCTGAGTTACGTTCCGCGGCAGTAGGAATATTTCCATCTTTGTATCTACCTGCACCATTCTGAAGTTCTAAATCTTCATCAATTATACCGTCTCCATCACCGTCGCCTTTCCCTGAGGAGCTAGAAAAACAACCTGAAAATGAAACTAGCATAGACAATATTAATAGCTTTGAAAGTATTGATTTCGAACGAAGATTTAGCATATATTTAGTATGAATGTGTTTATTTTTAAATTGAAACTTAAATTTTATGTCGGAGTGATACCAGACGAATTAAAATCAGGCTATATTCAAAATGAGCCTTTAATCATCTTCACTATCATCGCCAGCTAGATCCTTTTCGACAAGTTTAGTAAATTCTTTTTCAAGGTCAGAATACTGACCATGTAAGGTAGAGAATCTACCACTTGCTTGCTTATAAGTTTGACTTAAGCTTACCAATTGATCTTGAGAATTCTTAAGAGCATTTTTTATTTTATTGAAACCAACTTCTTGTTCCGGTGTAAGATTTAGTTCTCCAGAGAGGACATTTAATTGATTCATTGAATTTAGTAATTCATCATTAAGTCTTTTCTGGTCAGCTTCAAGTTGTGCTTTTCTTTCCTTTATATCATTTGCGAGGTCGATAGCCTCTTCTCGGCCTTTTTTGAGGTTTGAATGACTAGTCTCTTCCTTGGTGACTTTCGCTTGTATCTCTTTTAACTTGTTCTCAAGTACTTCAATTTTATTCTTTTCATTCTGAAGATTCTCTTCAAATGCTTCTTTTTTCCGTACTAATTCTGTATACATTGTCAGTGGGGAAAGTTGTGAAGAATAAGAAAATGCTTCCTCAAGGGACTTATCTAGAGCTTCAATTTCTACGCAGGTAGCTTTCAACTCAGGTCCTGAACCTGAAGTGGATGATTTTTTCTGAATAACTTTCGATACGCCTAAAAGACTGACATAAAGAATGCCAGCAAAAACTAAAGCACTAACTATTATAGAAATACCCATTTAAATCCAAGCTACTAAAATTATAGCTACATCCTAGTAGAAAAAGCCTGTTATATAAAGGGTGAATCTATAAAATGTTAACAATTCTAGCAGTATCTACTTGCATCAGTTTTCTCTGACTGAACTTTCCTGCGAAGCCATCTATGGGCTTGTGAAACTCCCTTAGGGATATTCAATGTTTTAATTCTTGCTCGGAGAGCATTAATGTCAATTGATAGATAATGGCAGATAGAACTAAAAGAGAATAAATTATCTTCATCTTGGGGCCCAAATATCCATTCTTTTGCTCTT
>JBILFC010000025.1:0-19340 GCA_044351785.1 Bdellovibrionota bacterium | reverse complement strand
ACGATTTGATCTACTTCATTTCTTCTTGGATGATTATAGTCTAGCTGATATTTCTGGCTTAATTGCCCAAGGATTTCATGGCCAGCTTGCTCATCTTGAGGATTGATCTTTGTAGGTTTAGGAATCTCACCTAAGGGGATTGGTCTTCGCTGAGGAGCACATGCAATTAATGAAAAAAATAAAGTAACAAGAACTAATCTAGAAATATTAATTAGAAATAAGT
Source organism: Bdellovibrionota bacterium (assembly GCA_044351785.1). Taxonomy (GTDB): domain Bacteria; phylum Bdellovibrionota_C; class UBA2361; order SZUA-149; family DAOLCO01; genus JAIYCX01. The sequence continues at coordinate 19,117 of JBILFC010000025.1, read as the reverse complement.
TTCCTAGAAAACATCGTTTCCAATCCAGCCCTTTCAAGCACTGCTTGCGTTTCCAAAAGTTCTTTGAAATCCCTATTCTTTTTTGCTGAAACATTAGTATCAAGAAAATCTGTTTGTGATTCTTCGTTAAATTGTATCTCCACTCTAAGACGATCTTTTAGCGCAATCAAGGCAGGGAGTAAAAGTAAGATCATAGAAGATTTGCAGATAACTCGAAGGTTCATTTCTGGACGAGCCTTCATAGCACTTAGAAGATTGGAAAGTTCTCCGATGTTGTCACAGCTTTTTCCTAGATCATTAGACGAGGAAAATTCAACAACGCTTTCGCAGAAATCGGAACTATTTACCATTAAATTGCTATCCATACTATCTCCTGATCTTTATGTCGTATAACTTTAAGATACATGAAGTTCGGAAATAGGTTCAAATTAGTTAAAGTAAAATATAATATTATTCTGGTAGCTTAAGTGAATATCTTATTTATCACGGAGTCTTAGTATTAAGGCAATTATTGTTATCCACAGGTGGATAAGTATAAATAAAGAATGAATATTCGTTACTTAGATTTATTACTTTAAACTACTTGAACTAACAAACTTTTCCAGATATAGTCGGAATTGTAAATGTAGTGGTGCCCCTAGGGGAGAGAAGAAATTCGCTCTTACTAAAAATAAAAGACACGGAGGCTCTATGAGAAGAAACATAAGACAAGAGAATATTAAAAATTCTAACTTAAGTAATTTAGAGAAAGATAAAAAAGTTTCTTCCAAAGTGAGAAAAAGATCCGCTGAGAGCGATATTAATATTGAGACAGTAGATTTAGCTCTTACCACTAATAAAGGTATTAATACTATGGAAACAGATCCGCTAATATTTAATTTGGGCTTCACTAAAGGTGCAAGTCAGGTAGTCACTCTAAATTCATATCCTAATGGAGTGTCAGTAAGCATTCATAAAGCTTCTGCCATGATTCAGGGGGTGGATCACTTTTCTCTTAGATTGAAAGAGACAAGGGGACACTTAGTTCCAGAAGGTAGATTTTATATCTATAGAGAAAATGTAAAAGCTGAACTTGAGAGACTTTTTCATACCTTAAGTAAGAGGCCTCAGTGGGCAAGTACTGTTTTGTATCTTGGTGTTTTCTCTGATCCTTTTCATGGTTTTCATAAGAAGTTTAATTATACCATGGCTTGTATTGATATAATTGAACGACATGTTCCTGCTCGTGTGGTCGTGCAGTCGCGGTCAAGAATGCTTTTAACTGCTCTCCCAATGCTTAAAAACCTAGGTAAAAAGGCCTTTGCGGTGATCCCTTTTGAAACTTGTTTAGAGTCAAGCGTGGCTAAATATACGCCTAAGCAACCTAGACTTGAAGAAAGATTGGTTACAGCTCAGGGCTTAAAAGCACAAGGGATTGTAACTTGTTTATCAGCAGATCCTGTTCTCCCTTATGGTGAGACAAGAGGAGATACTTGGAAGTTTGCTGAGATTTTGACTAAGTACTCAGATATTGTAAGTCTAGGTAGTTTGTATCATGGTCTTAAGTCAGAGGAAGCAAATTTAAGACAATGCCCACTTTTTGTTAAGCTCGAAAGTGATAGGCAGTTTGAATCTCTTAGACCTAATGCTCATCAGGAGTTACTAGCGGTAATCGCTAAGGTAGCGCCTAAGCATTTAGAGATTCCAGCTCTAAGAGGAGAGGAAGCTGAGCAGTTAAAGTTATTTGCTGCCTAAGCACTTGTCCTTGAATTAAAAGACTATGAAGGGTAAAGTCCGGCTCTAATTATTAGAGCCGGACTTTTTAGTGAAAAATATCTTACTTGTTCAAACTGGATTTATAGGAGATGTGATCTTATCATCACCTCTGATCACAGCCCTTAAAAAATATTATCCTGATTCTAATTTGACTTTACTTACTACACCTCTAGCTAGTGATTTGTATCAAAATCACCCAGATTTAAAAGAGGTTTTGGTTTTCGACAAAAGGAAGTCCCAAAAAGGTTTTTGGGGAATCTTAGAGATGGCTAAGGAATTAAGATCTAAATCTTTTGATGCAGTATATAGTCTTCATAAATCTAGTCGTACTAGTATACTTCTTTTTCTATCGGGTATAAAGGAGAGATATTCATTTAAGGAATCAAAGTTAAATTTTCTTTATACAAAGACTAGCAGACGATCTGATCTTGGACATGATGTTCTAAGAAATTTAGCGGTTTTAAGAGTTCATGATCTTCAGCCAGAAGATTATGCTTGTCAGATGTCAATTGGTACTTCTATTAAATTAAAGGAACAGGCGTTAGCTCTTATTTCTCCAATTAAAGATTTAAAAATTATTACAATTGCTCCGGGTAGTGTCTGGGCTACCAAGCGTTTACCCGTTGAGACGTTTTTAGAAGTTGCTATTAGATGTTTAAGAGATGGGTATGGAGTTGTGTTATTGGGTGGGCCTGATGACAGAGCTTTTGGAGATTTCTTAGTTAATGGAATAAAAGAGAGTGGATTAATTGAGAAGTGTGTAGATGCGATAGCTAAGTGTCCACTAAGTGTTTCAGCGGAGATAGTTAGGCTTAGTTCATTAGTCATTTCAAATGATTCATCTCCTCTACATATGGCGTCCGCTACGGGAGTTCCGGTTGTGGCCACTTTTTGCGCTACTGTTCCCGAACAGGGCTTTGGTCCATGGATGGTGCCTTATAAGATAATAGAAGTTAAAGATTTAGAATGTAGGCCATGTGGAAGGCATGGTGGTAATATCTGTCCAACTGGAACGCATGCTTGTCAGAAAGGCATTAAATCAGAAAGTATTCACTCTGCTGTTTTAGAATTGATGGGTGCTAGTTAAAGTTGTGAGAGAATTGTTTTATAAAAGAATAGAGGGTTGTTATTTAAAATATTCTATTAGTCTCACTTATGAAGAGATTTTAAGATGTGTTAGAATTTTTAAAGGGCAGGAAGTATCTACCGAAGGCGAGAAATTAGAAGATCATTTTTCGGGTAGAGGTAAGCCTGTTAGGTTCGAGCTAAGGAAAAATTTTAATTTGGTTTTTAGAAAGAATAGACGAGGCGGTTTAATAGGTAAGTTAGTTAAGTCTAAATATCTTACTTCTCCGTTTTCTTTGAAATCGAGTCGTCCTTTCAAAGAATTCGATTGTTTAAGCAAGCTCAGGGAAAGTGGAGTGCCAGTTACTGAGCCAATTATGGCGATCGTTAAGAAGGTGGGTTTTACTTTCTATGAGGGAGGTTTGTTTACGAGAGAGATTGCTGATGCTGTGCCTTTGTTGAATATTGTGGAGACAGAGGATATTTCTAAAATTAGAGATCACGCGTTTAATTCTGGAGCTTGGGCTTTTCGGGCTCTGCAGTTGGGATATCTTCATACTGATTTACATTTAGGGAATGTGCTAATTAGCCTTGGCGGCATTAAGTTAATTGATTTCGATAAGGCGGGGCTAAATTCTGATTTGGTAAAAGGTGTGAGTTATTTAATTGAAAGGTGGGATCGGGGAGTTGATAAGAGGGTGACAAATGGGGAGTTGGTTAAGGCTCTTAAAGAAAGTTTTTTAGCGGGTGTAAGGTATGGTGAAAGATCCTAAGTCATTATTGGTAGTTCTATTTGGTGCGATTGGGGATGTCGTTAGAGCGTTTCCGCTTGTTACTCAGATTAGCGATAAGTACCCTAATTGTAAAATTACTTGGGCTATAGAAACTCCTTCATTAGAGATTGTAAAATGTCATCCTCGTGTTTCGAGAATAGTGCAGTATAAGAGAAAAGATGGCTTACTAGGCTATTTAAAATTTATAAAAGAGTTAAGAGCTGAGTCTTATGATGTCTCTATTGATCTTCAAAGGCATTTTAAGAGTGGATTAACTTCTTTACTTTCTGGTTCTCCACTAAGAATTGGTTTTAATAAGAAAAACTCTAGGGAGGCAAATTATCTTTTTCAGACCGATCATATTGATCCGGTAGAGCATTTTTCTGATAAGGTCGAGCAGTATATTAAGTTCTGTGAAAAGTTAGGTTTTTCTCCTTCAGAAAGAAGAGATCATCTTCTTGAATCTACTAGTGAGGAGTCTGCTACTTTAGAATCTAAGTTAGCTATGATTGCTAGTGAGCAGTCTATAGAGTTAGCCCCAAAGGAAAAGAGAGTTTTATTCTTAATTGGTTCTACTTGGAAGAGTCGTCTTTGGGAGATGGAATATTATGGAACTTTAGCAAACTTACTGAATGAAGAATATGGATTCCAGTCTTTTATTGTCGGTAGTCCTAATGATGATGTCTTAGCAAATAGTATTCTTAGTGCGAGTAATGTGCCTGTTGTAAATTTAGTTGGTAAGACTACATTGAGAGAGTTTAAGACTCTTTGTTCCTTAGCTTCCTTTGGTGTTGGTTCTGATTCCGGGCCTTTACATATTGCCTCTGGAGTAGGACTTGCAGTCATTTCATTATGGGGGCCAACAAGTCCTACAAGATCAAAACCATTTAATAATTTTCAAAATGCACTCCAGAGTCCTGTTGGATGTGCCGGGTGTTATCATAGAATTTGTCCTGGGCTTGATAAGCTTTGCATGAAAAGTATTAGACCTGAAGTGGTGATGATGAAGATTCAAGCTTTTAAGTAGCTGAAAGTACTGAGAGTGGATGTAAATTGTAGCATGATTTATTTGCTATTGTAATTGTGCGATTAAGATGGTGATTGTTTTTTCGAATGGTTGGCATTTTGTTTTTTGGAGGTGAGTGCAATGATTTCACATCTGATTCCAGGATGGAAGTTCTATTCAGAAGGTTACAAGAGAAGAAATTTCATCCAGTTGTTTTTAAAATGGCAAGGTGAAACTTCAGAAGACATGAACCGGATTGAAGCTGCTTTTTCTCGTGAAAGTGATCAGCTTGAAGTGAGTACGCTTGCAATAGACCTCAATGGAACGTCGGCAGTCGGTGGATTACTTGTTCCTGGAGTGGAAGATTTATTGAATGAATATCTCGACCGGAACCTTAGAGTTGTCATGTTGACCGGAGATGTGCGTGGTACAGCTCGATTAATTTGCGATGATTTGGGCAGCGTAGGAACTAAAATAGAACTGATTGACTGTAAGCATGAGAAAGGAATCATGTTTGGAAAGTTTGATTGGTTACTTAACAATCCGGGGACTGTATTCTTCGGTAATGGTAATGGCGATGCGTTGACTGGTATTGCTACTCTGACGATCGCAGTTTGTCAGGGAGAGGGAATGACTGGTCCGACGGCAGACGGAGCGGATGTTATTTTCACTAGTATTGTTCCAGCGTTGGAAATGCCTTTGAGTCTGAAAGTCATGAAGGCAACGCTCCACTGTAAATAGGGTATTTTGTTCGTGCTTTCCGGGTGGTTGGTTTTAACTAAGGTTGAAACCAACTGTTCGGAAAAGCAATTGTTTAAGTTAAAAGTAAGTTTCTGATTCGGGAATGGCTCTGTTATAGATCTTTTATAAACTCCAAAACCTCCTTACTATGCCCCTCTGGCTTAACTTTATCATAAACTTTAATCACTTTTCGATCAGGTCCGATGATGAATGTTTTTCTATGAAAGCCGATGAACTTTCTTCCCATAAAAGTTTTCTCACCGTAGCAGTCATACTTAGTTCCAACTTCTCCATCTGTGTCAGAGAGCAGGGTAATGTCTAGATTAGCTTTTTTACAGAATTTCTGTTTAGTTTTTTCATCTCCTCCTGAGATTCCTAGAGGAAGAGCATTTAATTTTTTGAAATCCTTTTTATTCGCTGTAAATTCTTTGGCCTCGATTGTGCATCCAGGTGTGTTATCCTTAGGATAGAAGAATAGGACTATATAATCCTCCTCAATATCCTTTAAGTGGACTATTTCACCATCTTGATTAGGTAATTTAAATGCAGGGGCTTTTTTGTTTTCTAGGCTCATAAATTTATTTTATATTTGTAATAAGCAGAAAATACTTTAGGAAACTAGGCTTAGCAAATTTTAAATTTAAATTTCATTATAATCTAAATCTGCACCAAATGTTTTCCTAAGATCTTCTTTAAGGCCGATATCAGCTTCTTTAGATTCTAGAACTGCATCAAGTTTAGCGCACTCTTTTTCTAGGCGCGACTCTAATACTTTTGAAGGTTTATTAATCTTTGATGGTATTAAAGTGGTAATTTGTTTTATCCCTCTACCTCAATCCCAAACGCCATTCCAATAGCCTTATTCAGTAACTTCCCATCTCTACAAACAATACCCTTTTTAAATCCAGGCTTTTGTTCTTTTAGGATATCTAGCCCTTCTTGAGTTAGGGCTTTTAGCCAAGGAAGGGTTTCTTTTGTTAGTGCCATTGTTGAACTAAGTGGGACCATAGCTGGCATATTCGGTACGCAGTAGTGAATAACTCCTTCTTCTATGAAGGTTGGTTCACTAAGTGAGGTCGATCTTGAAGATTCTGCTATTCCTCCTTGATCGATTGCGATATCAACAAACACAGAGCCATTTTGCATAATCTTCAGATGGCTTTTCGTAATTAAAGTTGGAGCCTTAGCACCAGCCACTAGCACTGCACCAATAATAACTTCATGCTTAGGAAGTTCTACTTCGATGGCTTCTTTACTAGATAATTTAGTTGTGATGTTAGGGCAAATTTCTTTAGCTTTTTTAAGTTTACTATCCTGAATATCTAGTAAAGTAACTTTCGCTCCAAGATCATAGGCACGTTTAGCAGCCGAAAATCCAGAGACTCCAGCACCAATCACTAAAACAGAAGCAGGTTCTACTCCACTTAATCCATCTAGTAGCAATCCAGTGCCACCTCTATGGCTAAGCATGTGTTCCGTAGCAACGTGAATTGCGAGTTTCCCTGCTATTACACTCATAGGCTCAAGAATATGGAGCCTACCATCTTCACTTTCTATTAAATCATAGTCGAGACCAATAACTTGAGATTTTAAAAGAACATCAGTAAGTTCTCTTGACCCAGCCGGATGAAGAAAGGAAAATGCAAGCATGTCTTTTCTCAGGAACTCATATTCCTCAGGAGCAGGCTCTTTAACTTTCAAAAAAATATCAGCCCTATTCATAAGGGTTTTAAGATCAGTAATAATTTCAGCACCTGCTCCACTAAAGTCGCTATCTTGAAACCCGCTTCCAAGACCAGCACCTTCTTCAATTAGAACTTTAGCCCCAAGCCTTACTAATTCCCTAGTGCCTTGTGGGGTAATGGCTACTCTTTTTTCATTCTGTTTTCTTTCTCTTGGGACTGAAATTATCATTGGTTTCCTGCTAAGTTAAATATGAAATTTTAATGGTGCGGACTATCGACTTAAGGTCTTGTTTATTGCATTATTTAGTCCAGATAATACTTATAAATCCTATCTAGGCAAAGAATTAAATGTCAGCAATTATATTAGATGGTAAAAAAATAGCTGATGAGTCTAATTTAGAAGTAAAGAATTTAGTAGAGATTTTTACCGCCAAGAAAGGAAGGGTGCCATCGATTAAATTGCTTTTAGTAGGAGAGAATCCTGACTCGAAGAAATATGTTAAGTCAAAAGTTAAATTGGCGACATCTCTAGGCATCGATGCCCAGGAGTTAGTTTTTGAGGATAATGTGTCCGAGGATGAGTTATTTACTGCAATCCAAAGTTTGAATGATGATCCTGAAACTGATTCGATACTAGTCCAACTACCCTTGCCTGCACATTTAGATACCGAATTGCTTCTTTCTTCTATTGACCCAGATAAGGATGTTGATGGACTTCATCCAGCGCTAATAGGTAAATTAGTTATGGATTCAGAAGAGATGTTTCAAGTTCCTTGTACGCCCTTAGGAGTATTAAGACTAATCCTAGAAGCGCAGAGCGAACTTACCGGTGATACAGATATTAGTGGCTTAAATGCCGTAGTTATAGGGCGATCTAATTTAGTCGGTAAGCCAACTGCCATTTTACTTCAAAGAGAAGATGTTACCGTGACTCAATGTCATAGATATTCAAGAAATATAGCAGAATTTACAAAATTAGCAGATATCGTTGTAAGTGCTACGGGAGTTCCTAGTCTTATTCGTGGTGAAATGCTTAAACCGGGAGCTATCGTAATTGATGTTGGTCTTACTTATTCGGAAGAAGAGGGTAAGCTACTAGGTGATTGTGATTTTGAAAGTTGTAAAGAAGTAGCGGGTGCAATCACGCCAGTACCCGGTGGGGTAGGGCCAATGACAATGGCGATGCTTATGAGAAATGTTTTATTTTGTGCGGAAAATAATAATTAAGGAAATATAATGGCAGACGTAGCAGGACCAGTAAAAGAGTTACCACTAAGGGAAGTTCATAAAGCGCTTGGTGGAAAGTTCGTACCATTTGCAGGTTGGAATATGCCAGTGCAGTATTCAGGCCTAGCAGTTGAGCACGAAGCTGTTAGAACAGGAGTCGGGATTTTTGATGTAAGTCATATGGGACAGCTTATGCTTGAAGGGCCTGGATCTTTAGGCCTTCTTCAGTATGTTTCAACTAACGATGTTTCCAAATTAGTTGATGGTAAGGCTCAGTACGGCTTGATGCTTAATCCACAAGGCGGAGTGGTAGATGATATTATCGTGTATAAAATTTCAGATAATAAATATTTTGTCTGCGTTAATGCTTCAAATACAGATACAGATTATGAATGGCTATTAAGTCATAAAGGGGAATTCGAATGTAAAATTCAAAATCTCTCAGATCAGTATATGCAATTTGCGGTTCAGGGCCCTTTAGCAATGGGATTCTTAGCTGAGGTATTCGGGGAGCCAGCAAAGGAAGTTAAAAGATTTGCATTTAAAATTTTAGATAAATATTCTAATTCTAGTATTCCTTGCATCATGGCAAGAACAGGATATTCAGGAGAAGACGGAGTAGAAGTCTTCGTTCCGATGGAAAGGGGAGAAGCTTTATGGAATGAGCTTTTTGAAGTAGCAGGTAAGACTGGAACTAAATTGGTTCCTTGTGGTTTAGGTGCTAGGGATACTTTAAGACTTGAAGCTAATCTTCCTCTACATGGTCATGAAATTAAGGAAGATGTTACTCCGCTTAGCGCGGGGCTTGATAGATTCGTAAGTTTTGATAAGGGTAATTTTATAGGATTACCTGCACTTGAAACACAAAAAAGAATGGGTGTATCTCCTGTGTTAGTTGGCTTAGAGGTAGAAGGAGCTGGGATAATTAGAGGTGACTACTCAGTTTTGTCCGGGGGTAAGACAGTTGGTTGGGTTTGTTCAGGTACAAAAACTCCAACTGTTAACAAAGCTATAGGAATAGCTTTAGTTTTAAAAGATTTTGCAGAGGGAGATAAACCACTAACTGTTAAAGTTAGAGATAAAGAACTGCCTGTAAAAAGAGTTGCGTTACCATTTTATAAAAGAAGTAAATAAATAAAAATCAAAAGGAGAATAATTATGAGACCAGAAACTTATCTTTTTACGGAAGATCATGAGTGGGTTAGCATTTCGGATGGAGTCGCTTCAGTTGGTATCACTGATTATGCAGGCAGTGAATTGGGTGATGTTGTGTATGTAGATCTTCCAGAAGTTGGGAAGAAAGTGAGTAAGGGTGAGTCTATGTTTACTGTTGAATCTGTTAAGGCAGTAAGTGATATTTATGCTCCTTTAAGCGGTGAGATAACTGAGATTAATCAGAATTTAAAAGACAAGCCAGAACTTGTTAATGAAGACCCATTTAAGGGTGCTTGGATGGTTAAGATAAAATTAACTGATCAAGGAGAGTCTACAAGTTTATTAGGCCAGTCTGCATATAATGATTTAATTGCAAGTTTAACTAAATAGTTAGTAAGAGGTAAAAAATGAGTAAGAATGATTTTGCTAGTCGTCACCTAGGTCCTCGTGAAAATGAAATTCAGGAGATGTTGTCTACTTTAGGAGAGGATTCCTTGGATTCTTTCACGGAAAAAGTGGTACCAGCAAATATCATTCTTAAAAGTCGTTTAAATGTACCTGAGGCTATGACTGAGGTAGAGGCATTGAGTGAGCTTAGATCCTACGCCTCTCAAAATAAAGTTTATAGGTCATATCTTGGTCAGGGCTATTATGGAACTTTAACACCTAGCGTAATTCAAAGAACAATTCTTGAAAATCCATGCTGGTATACTCAGTATACACCTTATCAAGCTGAAATTGCTCAAGGAAGATTAGAAGCACTTCTAAATTTTCAAACTTTAGTTTGCGACCTTACAGGACTTGATCTAGCTAATGCATCTCTTTTAGATGAAGCAACTGCAGTAGCAGAAGCAATGACTTTATCTTATAGGGTGAATCATAAAAAGCTGGGTACTAAAGTATTAGTTCACGCAGGTCTTCATACGCAGTCTCTAGAAGTTCTTCAAACAAGAGCAGAGCCATTAGGGATTGAAGTAGGATCATTCTCAGATGCATCCGGACTTGGTGATTTAAAAGGTGTTTTTGCCGTCATCATTCAATCTCCCTCAACGGATGGAGACTTGCTAAATGTTGCTGAATATTCTGCTAAGGTTAAGGCGACAGGGGCTCACTTAGTTGTGGCATCCGATTTATTGGCATTAACTTTAGTAGAAGCTCCAGGGAAGTTAGGTGCTGATGTTGTTGTTGGAAGTGCACAGCGATTCGGAGTTCCGCTCGGGTTCGGTGGGCCACATGCTGCTTTTATGTCAACAAGTGCAGAGTATCAAAGAGAGATTCCCGGAAGGCTAATAGGAGTTTCTAAAGATGCGGATGGAAAAAGAGCATTAAGATTAGCTCTTCAAACAAGAGAACAGCATATTAAGAGAGAGCGGGCTACAAGTAATATTTGCACTGCTCAGGTCTTGTTGGCAATAATGGCCAGTATGTATGCTGTTTATCATGGACCTAAAGGCCTAAAAGAAATTGCTAAGGGTATTAATACTAAGACAAAATCTCTTAGAGCAAGTCTTGAAAAGGCTGGAGTCGGAGTAGTTAATAAAAATTACTTTGATACGATTAGAACTGTTAGTTTAAATAATGTCGCTGAGATTAAGAAAAAGGCAGAGGCCAAAGAAATTAATCTTAGATATTTTTCAGATTCAAGTATTGGAATTAGTCTTGATGAAACTGTTTCAGATTCAGATTTATCTGATTTAGCGAGCCTATTTGGAGCAAGTATATTAAGTGCTGATGGTGGAGCGATTGGAGCTGAGTTTGAAAGAAAGTCTTCCTTCTTAACAGATAAAGTATTTAACGCCTATCATTCTGAAACGGAGTTACTAAGATATATTACAAAACTTCAGAATAGAGATTTATCTTTAGCGCATTCAATGATTCCACTTGGATCATGTACAATGAAGTTAAATGCTACTTCAGAAATGCTACCTGTATCTTGGAGAGAGTTCTCAAGTATGCATCCTTTTGCTCCAAAGGAGCAAACAGTGGGTTATCATAAGATGTTTACGGATCTAGAAAATTGGATCGGTGATATCACTGGATTACCTGGTGTTTCTCTACAACCTAACTCAGGGGCTCAAGGTGAATATGCAGGGCTGATGGTGGTCAGATCTTACTTTAAGGAAAAGGGAGATTTATCTAGAAATGTTTGTCTAATACCAGCATCTGCGCATGGAACTAATCCAGCAAGTGCAGATATGGCCGGTTTAAAGGTAGTTGTAGTTAAGTGTGATAGCTCGGGTAACGTTGATCTTGAAGATTTAGAAGCCAAAGTCAAAGAGTACGGTAATGCTCTAATGGTGTTGATGGTTACTTATCCATCTACCCATGGGGTGTTCGAAGCCGGGATCAAGAAAATGTGTGAACTAGTACACGATGTAGGTGGACTGGTTTATATGGACGGGGCAAATTTAAATGCTCAAGTGGGTTTATGTAGAGCAGGAGAATTTGGAGCGGATGTTTGTCATTTAAATCTTCATAAAACTTTTTGTATTCCTCACGGGGGTGGTGGACCAGGAATGGGTCCAATAGCAGTAACTAATATGCTTAAACCACATCTACCAGGTTCTAAGGCGGCAGATGTCAAGGGTAGTGGAGCTGTAAGTGCTGCTCCTTACGGATCAGCAAGCATACTTCCGATTTCTTGGATGTATATGAGAATGATGGGACCTGACAATTTAAGAAAAGCAACTCAAGTTGCAATTCTAAGTGCTAATTATATAGCTAAGAAGTTAGAAGGACATTATGATGTTCTTTATAGAGGGGCAAATAATTTTGTTGCTCATGAATGTATTCTTGACTTAAGACATCTAAAGAAGACAGTTGGGATTGATGTAACTGATATAGCAAAGCGTCTTATGGATTATGGATTCCATGCTCCGACTGTATCTTTTCCGGTGGTTGAAACTTTAATGGTTGAACCTACTGAGAGTGAATCGAAAGAAGAGTTAGATAGATTTTGCGAGGCTTTAATTTCTATAAAGAAAGAAATTGATGAAGTAAGTAGCGGCTTAGTTAAGGCAGAAGAGAGTCCTCTTAAGAATGCTCCTCATACTGCTGAGAGATTAACACAGGCAGAATGGTCGTTTAAATACTCAAGAGAAAAGGCTGTATTTCCTCTTTCTTGGGTTAGAGAAAATAAATTCTGGCCTCATGTTTCTAGGATAGATAATGCTTATGGGGATAGGAATCTGTTCTGTGTGTGTGGAAGTCCTGAGGATTATAAAGAATAAGAATTTAACATATTTATTTTTACCCTTAAAACTTGTATGAATATCATCATCTTAAACTAAAATAATGAAATATATGCGCTTTAAATTAATTCTTGCTGGTTTAGTATTTTCAACCTTATCTGCTTGTACTGCAGGACTAGAGAGTAAGATGAATAAACAGTTTAGTGAATTTCGTAGTATTCAAGCTGAACAAACTACAGCACTCAGTGAATTGAGAGAAGAGGTTCGTACTTTAACTGGTAGACTTGATGAGATGCAGTATAAGAATCAAGGTAGGGCTGAGCAACTTGAGAAATCTATTCAGCAGTTAGGTAATAGGGTTCCACCCCCAGCTGGAGTGCCTGCAGATTTATTTGTTAAGGATGAAGATAGTATTTCTAGAATTAATGGCGGGGCAGCTGAGGGATTTAGAAGAGCCCTTCAGAGTCTTAGACTTGGAGAATATGATCAAGCTCACACTGCATTCCAAAATTTTGCAAGAGAGAATCCAGGGACAGCTTTTACAGATAATGCTCTATTCTGGAGTGCTATTTGTAGTATGAAATCAGGACAACCTGATCAGGCTGTTGTAGAGTTTTCTGATGCTTATCAGAAGTATCCTGCTGAAGATATGGTCGCTCCAGCTTTATATTATATGGCAGAAACTCTATTTGCGATGGGCGCTGCTAATGATGGAGTGTTAACTCTTCAGAAGTTAGTTGATGATCATCCCCAGTCCGAGTATGCGGCTAAGGCTAAGGGCAGATTGGGTTCTACTTCAAGTGCAAAGCCTAAGAAGAAGAAATAAGCAACGCATTGAAAGTTTCATTTACTAGGGGTGGTTCGAGATTTATATCAGGTCCTGCCTCTAGATCGATTGCATTGGGAAATTTTGATGGCCTTCATTTAGGTCATAAGGCTTTATTTAAAGCTCTATTGGATGAGGGAAGTGAAGAGTCTATTGTTCTAACTTTATATCCTCATCCCCGAGCAGTACTTAGTTCGGACCCTAAAAATAGTCCGTTTAATGAGTTGATAACGCCTCTACGTGCGCGAGCTAGAATCCTTAGAGATTATGGCATTGATAGGTTACATATAGTTAGATTCTCTAAATCTCTTTCGATGTTAAGCCCTAGAGAGTTTCTAGAGAATTATATTTTCATTCCCTTTAGGCCTAAGAGTATCGTAGTGGGCTTTGATTGGAAGTTTGGTAAAGATAGAACTGGTGATATCTCTTTACTTAGAGAAATTGCTTCTAGCTATCAGGCTAAGGTTAGAGTTGTAGATGAAGTGCAGGAGGAAGATAAAAAGTTAGGTGCTTCATTAGTAAGGCAAAAATTGGAAGAAGCGGGAGTTGGAGCTTTAAGCGGACTTTTAGGCGCGCCATTTTCTTTTTATGGTAGAGTAGTTCATGGTGATGGGAGGGGAAGGGGACTTGGTTTTCCTACTGCTAATATCCTTCTTCATAGGCAGCTTTATCCGAAGAAAGGTGTCTATGTTAGTAGAGCGCAATTTCAGGGCAAAGAATATCCATCGATTACAAATATAGGTCAGAGGCCAACATTTGATGGCGGTACTAAGGTTAAAGTAGAAACTCATTTATTGGATTTCGACCAAGATATATATGGGGAGGAGCTAAAGGTTTCATTGATTGATTTTATTAGGCCTGAGTTAAAATTTCAAGGTATCGATGAGCTAAAGAACCAAATTAACATTGATATTAAAAAAGCTCGTAATATTTTAGGCTGCTAAATGAAGGAGGAGTTTTCCTTTACATTACCAGAGGAGGTAAATGGCTTAAGGTTAGATCAAGCTGTCACTGCTTATTTGCAGGAAAATTATAGAGAAGAGATAAGTAGAGAGAAAATTAGAGAAGCTATTCTTGAAGGTGAACTTAGATTAAATTCTATTGTAGTATCTAAGGCTGGTTATAAAATAAAAGGCGGAGAGAAAGTTGAAATTGCATTGGTTAAAGAACTTTCAGATTTAATACCAGATTCTTCAGTTCAATTTGAAATTATTTTTGAAGATGATGCGATAATAGTAGTGAATAAGCCCGCAGGATTAGTTGTTCATCCTGGAGCTGGTGTACATGAAAGTACTCTAGTGCACGGAATACTTAGTAAGTATAGTATTGAAGAGACAGAATCAGGTGAAAGGCCAGGTATCGTTCATAGGTTAGATAAGGGTACTTCTGGATTAATGGTAGTCGCAAAGACTACCAAGGCAAAGCTACATTTGCAAAACCAGTTTAAGCCTCCCAGAACAGTTCATAGAGAATACCTTTGTATTGTTAAGGGAAGTATGCAGATTAGAAAGGGTGCTGAGTTCCAAGGTGGGAGGGGTCGAATTAATGTACCCTTATTAAGGTCGGAAAGAAATCGCACGATTTTCACCTCTAATTTTGATGAGGGTAAAGATGCTGTTACGAATTTTGAAATTCTTAAATCCAGTAACGGATATAGTTTGATAAAATGTGTTTTAGAGACAGGTCGTACTCATCAGATTAGAGCTCACATGAAGTATATTGCTTTGCCTATTGTGGGAGATCTAAGTTACGGAGGAGAAAATAAAGCAGAAAGACCAATGCTTCACGCTAAGAACTTAAACTTTATTCATCCAATTACATTGAAAGAAGTTAGTTATTCTAGTAATGTTCCAGAGGATTTTGAAAATATCCTTGAGAACTTGGGCCTCAAAGTTTAGGTGATTCTGAGGGAGATGAAATGCGTTCACTGTGTTATTTTTTTCTAAAGCACTTTGAATTGAATTGAAATGTTATCAAGCTTTATTTGTAGTGTAGCGTTATCACATGTTAATAGCTTCGATGAGATATCTATATCTGACGATAATGAATTCCTAATATTGGCTATTAATTTGTCGCAAAGATAAATAGAAGCACTATCTGTCTTTGTATTGCCTCCAAATAGTGATCTTAAATTTACTGTGCAATCGTCTTTTTCGCTCTCCAATTGAATAAAGATATCAGAGTTCACTTTTTGGATATTGCAAGCTCCGCGAATCTCCAGATCGACCCCTAAGTAGAGTTCTATGTCGGTGCTAATGCTTTCCCGATCTAAAATAATAGTCTTTAGTTCATCCATCTTTAGTAAGGATTTATCCACTTTCACAGAATTTGTGGTCTTTTCAATATCTAGTAGAATTGAATCATCAACGTCTGTTAAATTCATTGTGAATTCGCCGTTTTCATTTGTTTCAGAACTTAGCACTGTAGTGAGGTTCTCTGAATTGAGAACAGTCATAGGTGAGTTGGCAATTGCCTCGCCTGTATTATTGCTTTTCGCAGAGCCTTTTATCGTTACACCTCCACCTGATGAACCGAGTGTTCCGCCTCCAGAGCAGGAGTTAAACAGAATGAGTAAGAATGCACAGAAGTAAGATGTTTTAATAATTTGTATATTATTCATTGGTTTAGACTTTTCTCTTTCGTCCTCTCTTATTGGGTTTGATTCTTTCAATGTTAATTTTTGTCTCAGCAAAACTAAAAGTTGTGACGGAGACTTTGGCTTCCGTAGGTCCTTTTATATGGGGATTGAGGTCTTTATCAAATTTAGAAAGGAAAGCCCTAGCTTCTTTATGAAATTCCTCTCCCTTGGTTAAAAACCATTGTTTGATTTCAGGGATCTTTGATTGCTCAATATTGTCATATTCAGTAGTAAGGTGAAGTTGAGGTGATGAAATATTTATTTTGTTAAGATTCTCTTCTATGGCAGATAATAAACTTTCAATGTTTTTGGCGGCTAGATGATAAGTTTCTTCTAAGCTATCACCGGTCCAGTATTGGTTTTGTATGAAAGTTGCAATTTCCTCATCAGAGACTATTGCCCCGATTCTTTTTAGTTCAAACAAGACTGTGTATGGGCTAATTTGCTTAGTTACCGTAGAAACTAGTTTTGAAAATTCGCTATCTGCCCCTACGATGGAAAGTGGTTTCGGTAATCCAGACTCGTCTATAAATTCTGGATTAGATGACCAGTAGCCCAGAATCTTTGAAAGAGTGCTTGCCTTGGGATCAGCGCTTTCATTCGATAGGTTCAATAGCTCTTTTGCCTTGCTTCTATGAACTCCACTGATGAGGGCTATCTTACTAAGGCTTACTTCTTCGCTGACAGCTTTTATTTCAGCAACGCTTTCCTCCACTAAGGCTCTTTGAATTAAATCATTGATTTGAGAATACTTAAGACCATTCTTTAACAAAAACCTAACAATAGGCCTTAGAATGAATGATATTGAGGTCTCAAGATTGTTCAAAATACGTTTTAATTCAAATGGTTATGAAATACTGTTAAATTATAACATTATTTTCTTGACTTGGCTACGGGAAATAATGTAAAAGATTGTAAATAGTGTAATAATTTAACATTAATTGGAGAGGAGTTATGAAGAGAGCTATTTTTAGGTTTGAGGTGATCTTGAGTATTTTGGCGGTATTTATATTTATTGGTTGTGGTGGAGGTAGTGGCGGGAATGGTAGTCACGACTTAGCAACGCTAAGAGTGATACATAACTCTCCTGATGCTCCGAATGTCGATGTGACACTAGACGATCAAATTATTCTCCCTAATGTTCCTTACGGAGCAATATCAGGACCACTTACCTTTGATACTGGAGAAAGAGATGTAGCAGTCAGGGTGGCAGGTACTAATCAAAGTGTAATTGAAGCAACTTTAGATCTTGAAATTAATAAGCAATATCTTATTTTTGCGAGTGACACTGTTTCAAAGATTAAGCCAATCGTATTAGTGGCAAACACTGAAAAAGTTCCGAGTGGTTCATCGGCCTTAAGAGTTCTTCACGGAGCGCCAGGCGCACCGATGGTAGATATTTATGTAACAGCTCCGGGGCAAGATTCGATTGATACTGTTGAGCCAGTTTTAAGTGGAGTCTCTTTTGCTGAATCGTCAGGATATTTGACAGTGCCATCAGGTGATTACCGAGCGAGAGTAACTGTTGCAGGTACTAAAACAGTTGCAATCGATTCGGGAACTGTAAGTTTGGAATCTCAAACTTCTTATACTGTCTTTGCGAAAGACAATGTAGGTGGCGGGGCTCCTTTCGGATTAGGAATAGTAAAAGAATAATGTAATTAAAATATAAGTGAGGCAGTATGAAACTTTTATTGTGTTTGTTGATAATTTCATTGGAATCGGTGGCTTTTGCCCAGAATTTTGGGGAGTCAAAGAATTTTTCCAATGCATTCTTTAGCGGCCCTTTAAGCTTTACAGGAAGACAAAATGTAGGGAATGGTAGGTATTGTAAAGAAGCAAGAAAGATTAAGCTATCTAATTCACCTATCGTACAGATAGAGGGTGGTTTAGCAGGAGAAATTGATTATGTTGCCTACAGTCGGGTAAATGGAATACGTGGTGCAGGATTTTTTGGTGAGAGCCCTGAGGTGTCTGTAAATTACGTTAGTGCGCCGAGTGAAACTGATCCAGCTCCTAGGGGGAGACAGAAGTTCATATGTGGAGTTTTTTCTACGAATACACATCTAGAAAAGATAGATGATAGAAGTGCGTATGCTGAACATAGTGAATATATTGGATGCAGAGAGAAAGGCAGGGGTAGAGGAGTTGGTAATTTTTACACATGCTATGAAAGAAAGTACGTAGGAGTATTTAATAGAACTTCGAAGTAAGCCAGAGGTTTTATAGGCTCATAGTTTTTAAGAGTTAAGAATATGTACTCTTGAAATTATGAGCCTTTTTCTTTGTATTAAAATTATTCAGTAGAGTTATTATTTTGTGAAATTCTTGTATTTGATTATTAATTATTGAGATAAACCGTTGTCGCTAATTAATAATTAGTATGCCTAAGTGTTTGCATTCCCTCACCCCTGCCCCTCTCCCAGGAGGTAGAGGGGTAAAAAGATCGTTCCCCTTCTACCTATGGGAGAAGGAGCCTGCTCTGAGCCTGTCGAAGAGGTTAGGGGATGAGGGAGTTATGTTAAATGTTATCCGATTCAATAGAAAATTAAGAACTAACTCACCCTAAAGGGCGAAGAGCCAATTCTTACTATGATTGTTCTTGTAACTTCGGTCTAAGAGCTGTTATAATAGGACTAGATTTAGGAGACCAGATAAACTATATGATTAAGACTATACCGCTCTATAAAGCAAAAGCTAATTTATCAGCCTTAATTGATCAGGCCTTAAACGGGGAAGAGATAATTATTTCTCGAGATAAGGTACCTATTATTAAGTTAATGCCGATTAGTTCTAAACCTAAGGGTAGGAAGTTTGGTTCCCTTAAAGGTAGAGCTACGATTGGTCCAGAATTCTTCTCCCCTCTTACTGAGGACGAACTTTCTTCTTGGGAGTAGAGTAAAGTGAAGATATTGCTAGATACTCATGCTCTGCTTTGGTGGTTGGAGGGTGACAAAAAGTTACCAAAGAAATCGAGGGACCTTATTCAGAACGAAGATAATACAATTTTAGTTAGTTCTGCTTCTGCGTGGGAAATTTCTACTAAAGTTAGAAT
>JBILFC010000180.1:0-6355 GCA_044351785.1 Bdellovibrionota bacterium | reverse complement strand
AAGCAAGACCTCACTGACGACACCTTGAAAATGCCTAAAATGGAAACTCCTCTAGGTCCGTTACTTGAAACTTCTTATCCTTCCCCATCTTGGGAGGTGCTCTCCAATCTTGCAATCCTAGATTCTTACATAATCTTTGTACCTGCTCAGGATCCACAATAAACGCCTTGATCTTCATCGAACCTCCACACTTAGGGCACTTCAACGGATCTATCTCGTTGACCAATATGGGCCATCAAATAATATTGATAATCATGAGCTAATATCTAAACTCTGCCAAGCATTAAATTACTACTTAAAACAATAGACTAAGTAGAAAGTTGACACATTAGAATTACATATAAATATTGGATAGTTAGGTTAACTAAAGCATGTGCTAAAAAGTGCTAACATCTGCTAACTTAGCACTTGGCACCTGGCACTTGCGAGTAGTATTAAAATAACGGATTTAAATGACTAACTAGCAACTTGAACAATTGGTAGGCCTCCTACATGCTAACTCTTCACATTGGTCACCACCAAGACATAGAGATCCAACCTAGGTTTCCCGCTAGATGCGTAAGGCTCGATGCAATAATATTTAATAGACTGCAGGCGATTCAAAAGGCTCTCCCTCAAGAAATCAGGATCATTCTCACTCGAGGCTATGAAAATCCTAATAGCGCATTAGGATTTACAAGAAGAGTATTACGATTTACAGGGAGTATTTTATTCTCTCTAATTTATCCATATCGATTTAAGGAAATACCTGAGATATTCACCTCAAATGGTCATGACAAGGACGGAACACATGTAGATATATCTCTAACAGTTAATTCCATAAGAACTAACTGGTTGCCATATGGAGTGTTCACCTCGCCAAAGATAGTTACTAAAGTTGAGAAAGAAAATGAAACGCTCATTTCACTAATTGAGAATAAAATTATGGCAATGGGGGGTAGCCTTCATCGAAATAGACTTGAACGATTGCAGATGCATATTGATTTTAGGCTTTAAAAGTTGTTTAAATTTTTAAATAAGTGTTTTAGTAATGGCCCCATTTACAACGCAAATTCTAATTTCGACACTATCACTTACCCTACGAATAGCTGAACAATTTTAATTTCGCTAAAGAGCTCTTAGATGCTTTATCCATATATAAATCGTTGATGAATAGTTTAACTTTATTGGGTGTAATTTCTTTAAACCAAATCCCCTGGGGCATTTCAATTACTACTGGGCCATCTTCGCAGCGACCATTGCAATAAGTTTTAGTTGTATGCACACACTGTGACATTCCCTCTTTCTCCAAACATTCACGTATAAGCTTAGTGGTTTCCTCGGCGCCAAGTCGTTTACAGCTACCGCCATTACAAATAAAAAGATGAGATTTTATCTCCGATAGATCTTTTATTGACACGGAAAGTTCTCCTTATTTACAATACGCAACTTAAATTGTATTAGCGATAAATACTTCGCCCTCTGCATTGCCAAAGGAAAGGCGTGAGCCATCGCTTGAAAATTTTAAGCAACTTATTTCAGAAGATGTTTCTAATCTAGCAATTGGCTCTTCCCCATCTAGTAAATTAAATAGATGGACTCGACCATCTTTCCCTCCGCTAGCTAATATTGGCTTATGCGGATGGAATTGTATTTTCGTTACCATGTCTAAGTGACCACCTAAACGCATAGGAACCGTTCCTTGGGGACCTTTGCCTCGAAATGACCATACCGTTACCTCAGGACCACCACTAGTTGCAAAAAAGGAGCTATCTGAGCTCCAACAAAGCTCTTGAATTTTTGTCGGATACCCACTCATAAACGACTGTTCTCCTGTCTTTAAATTCCAAAACTGAGCAGTAGCATCCTGACTACCTACGGCAATGTGCTTTCCATTAGGTTGCCACGCAACGCTAAGAACAGAACCTTTGAATGATAATTTACGCTTAGGAGAAGAACCTTTATAGTACCAGAGGCTCACACCTCCATAATGACACAGTGCTATATCATCGCTGCTACTATTCCAATACATCCCAGAAATAGTGCTAGGGTGATCCACAAGCTCATTCACAACATCTCCATCCTTCGATATTATTACTACAGACTTCTCTACAGCGGCTGCTAGCAAATTCCCTGAACTATTCCACTGAAGTAATTCAATCCATGCTTTTTCCATATCAACGGAAAATAATATCTGATTCCGTCGAACGTCTATTATGTGTACTTGACCATCTTGCCCACCAGATGCAACTAGATTAGAAATCTTTCTTGATGAAGATAATGCTAATGCACCTCCCTGATGTTGAGCCAAGATATTTTGTATTTGCTTAGTACGTGTATCGACCTTCCAAATAGAACCTGACTCTCCAGCGATTACTATGCACTCCTCAGCCCATGCCAAATCACGGATATACTCTCCCAGTTCAAATTTTGCGTCTATCAATATCTCTGGATAATCACGCCCTAGTACGGTTACGCCAAACATGAATTGAAGCCTGCTTGAAGCTCCTCTCGATTAAGATCTTTACCAATGAAAATAAGATTAGTTAAACGAGGTGTTTCTCCCCAATCTACGCTAACTTCAGAGTTAATAAGCATATGAACTCCCTGAAAAACAATCTTTTGGTCAAAGTCCTTTACGTTAAGAACGCCTTTTGAACGGTATATCTCAGTTCCTTTCTCTGCCAGTAGGCCTGACATCCACCTATTGAAGCGAGACTGATCAAGAGGTTTATCCGTCGATATTCCAACAGAAGTCACAGAATCATCATGTTCGTGATCTAATTTAAATTCTCTTTCAATGAGAGGATTAACGTACTCTTTTTTCTCATCTCTTAACTTCAACAGGAACTCGTTCGGATGGTGTTCCGTAAAAAAAGCGTACATGCCTTCTTCTTTTATAACAAATTCTATCTGTGTCTTCTTATCTCCTATAGAGACTTTGGTAGGCTGCGAACCTACTTGAATGGTTGCCCCACTAGTCACACAATTTGGTTCAGCAGAAAACTGTGAAACAGGTTGCAATAAAGCTTTTTCGTTATCCGAAAGCTCCGTAGTGGGGTAAGCGTTAAGATGAATTGTCATTTCCTCATCTGGGCCTGGTTCAAATAAGATTTCATATTTACCTGGCGAAAAGGAATAAATCCCACCCCACTCAAAGGGATATTCTGGCTCTAGAAATTTAGGATCGATATCAAGCGCTTTCTGCAAACTAAATGCATTCAAATTTAGAATTTCTTCAATTCCAATAGCCGCATCTTGTGTTTTATAAATTTTACATGCAGAATTCATTCTTCTAATTCGTTCTTCTAGATTCTCTAGCTCAGAAGGAGATACAAGATCAATTTTATTCAAAAGCAGGACATCTGCAAAAGCAATTTGTTTTTGCACCTCCTGACTATCCTCTATATGATCTACAACATGCTTGGCGTCTACCAAAGTCACGATCCCATCTAGCGTCAGGCCATCCCTCATCTCATCGTCGACAAAGAAGGTTTGTGCTACAGGTCCAGGATCTGCTAATCCGGTTGTTTCAATAAGAATTTGATCAAAACGATCACGACGCTTCATAAGGGTACGTAAAATCCTTATAAGATCGCCGCGGACCGTACAACATATACAACCATTGTTCATCTCAAAAATTTCTTCTTCTGCACCGATCACTAAATCATGATCAATACCTATTTCACCAAATTCATTCTCTATAACGGCGATTCTTTTTCCATGATGCTCGCTTAAGATTCTATTTAATAAAGTAGTTTTTCCAGACCCAAGGAAGCCAGTTAAAACTGTGACTGGAATTTTTGTTGTATTTAACATCTTAACTTTTTCCTTAATCGATAAAAATTTTAAGGCCCTCTTGACTATTATAATAAGTCAAAAATAAATATTTTCTTACAATATCCTTAATGCGAAACTATTGCAATAAGATAATTCTAATGATAATGATTTGTAAGAGGTTTTGTCTTTTTTTTAATTTGACTAGGGTAGGGGGTTAGTGTGATGGGTGAATTACGTAATATACTCGCTGGAATTACTGGACTTAATGTTCAAAGGTCTACTAGAGCTGCCCTTGAGATGCTAATTGCTACATCCATACCTCTTTGGGGCTGGATGAGAGCCCAAGGAAATGGTCTAGTAGGATGGAAAGAGGATTCCGATAGGTGCTATAGGCACCCGCTTCACGGACTGTGGGAAATCGAGGGAGGGTCTAATTTTGACATGACCCCTATTGCACCGACGGGGGCTGTAGCAGCGAGGTTAGGTACGCTGAAGAAGAGAGTTCCGAAATCGATTCGATTTTTGCCAGAGTGGGGCGAGACTAGATCACTAGGAACGCTTTTAAATCTAGCGCAGGAAGCCCTAGAAATGATTGTGAAGATTCCGAGACCGGAAGATAATCCTGAGGCTGACACAGGATTCGATTCAGGCTCAAGCCTAGTCTCTAAGGTAGGTTACGAAAAGCATTTCTTCCTAAGGCCGGCCACAGATGTCGACCTTAAGAAGTTAAAGGACAAGACAGCTGCGTTGACTCTGGCCTTTAAGATAGAAGGTTTCCTTCTTGAATATAGGTGGCGAGAAGGAATTTTTCGTCCAAGTGCAAAGATGGACATCGGACATAAAGGGATCTTTTGTGGAACTGGGCCACTACCCATGAACAGCATGAGCTCAATTGAGCTATGGACTGGTGAGGAGGTAGTTGATCACCCAAATCTAGGAAAATGGATACTCTGGGGAAATTCATGTAGACCCCATCGCGTCCCTTGGAAGCCGAAGGGTGAACTTGCGGAATTACTAAGGAGTTCTATCGATGTGTTTTATGACCAAAGAGGTTTATACGGTCTAGACGAACAAGAGTTACATCGAGTCGGTACGACTCTTTTCCGTCAGATTTGAAATGTTGATTCAATTCTTGGTGTGGGAGAAACACTCCCACACCAGTTTTTAGCTCCTTAGAGAGCAGAGTATTGATAAAAGTGAGCTTATGAAAAAAAATGATTTGATATTTACACTTGGTGGTCACTTTGAAGCATTTGAAGTTCCTCACCAAGAACAGAAACGGTCTCTTATTCAGGCCATTTCAAATGGTGGACAAATCGGAATTCTCGTAGGAGACATCGGGGTAGCCGAGAAGCTAAGAGTATTTAGGGATCATGGTAAACATGGTGTAATTGAAATGTACAAGAAAAGAATCAACTGCAGTAAAAGCCAATGCGTAAACTTACAACTTCCTAGTCTCTCAAAGCTAGATTCAACCATTGATTGGGAGATACTTGAGGAACTAAGCAATAAAGAAACCTCTAATAATGTACCCCTTGATCTCCTAGCAAAAAAGCATCTAGAATATTTTAAAGTCACCAATGAAGTAAGGTTACTTTCAGAACGGCATTTTAGAAATATTGCTAGTAGAAGACTATCTTCTATACGTGGCAATAGACCTTCATCGTGGTTGAAAATTTTACGGCAACTAGATTCCGAAGATTCCTTCTATTTGCTTAGAGAGCTAGAATATGGAGGTGGACATGTTTCATGCCGAGCTATACTTCTCGCTCTAATAGAATACTTGGGGCAGCAAGGCTTTACTTCTATTCACTGGGTTGGGGAACCTAAGTTAATAAAAGCATTATCTACTCTGAAGAGATTTTTAATCGATCTAAAGACGACAAAGATTCCATCTATATTTTCTGATATAGAGTTTGAGTTCGAAATAATAGACCAAGACATTTACCAATTTAATTTAACAAGGGAGGTGCATAATGCTTTCAGCGAAACACGCTAATCATTTATTAGGTCATATACTAGCAACTGTTATTAGACGGGAATTCTCGTCAGCCGAGATCTTACAAAGCAAAGATCATAATAATAGGTTTTGGGTAGAAGCTACTCTTCCAGGATTAATTTCCGAAGAGCATTTAAACTCTTGGAAACAAAATATGCATGAGCTAATCTTTTCAGCAAAAACATTTTGCCCTGTAGTTATTACGTTAGATGAAATTTCTCATATTTTTCCTAGGCAAGAGTATAAAAAAGCAGAGGCTATCAAGCTCGCTGAAAAACATGGTAATATAATCCCAGGTTATCAGTTGGAGGAACAAGTTGATTTCTGCTCTTGCAAAATGAAAAGCCTCGATCATATCAAAGAACTCACAGACAAAGTAGATTTCTCTCTCCAATCTATGAGTCTAGTTACTAACGATCCACAAACGAGTAAAACGACATATAAAATTGAAGGACAAACTCTTTGGAAGGCTGAGCAAATTATTATTTACCAGTAGGAAAACATAAAACTCCCTATAAGTACACAACTTTTTCGACTGAGCCAGACCTCTGTCTCCCTACTACGCTAATCCCACCTTAATATTGTTAATGTATAGCC
>JBILFC010000179.1:0-6360 GCA_044351785.1 Bdellovibrionota bacterium | reverse complement strand
TGAGTAGAATGGATCAGAAAATTATATTCCGATGAATTAGTGAGCCTAAGGATCTGATATTCCTAGATCTGGCACTCTTTTAGAATGAAATATTTAAGCCTTTTAGGGAAACATTCGCTCCTGCAGGCAATTCTTCTGGCTTAGCCTGACTTGCAGCTTGATTCGCCTCAGGAACCTTACTTTCGCCTTCGATAACATCTTTATATGCCTGAGCGATGACTTCTAATAGTTCGATAACTTTTTGTACCTTAGCTGGATTCTTTTCTAGATTTGCTTCTGTTAGATAGTACAACATAAAGTCATACAGTCTATCTAGATCTTTAGCGATGTTTCCACCTTTCTGAAAATCTAGAGTCAACATTAACTCTGAGATAATAGCCTGTGATTTACTTAGATATTTGCCGAATTTAACAAGATCTTTCGCTTCAAGACCTGCTTTTGCATGTTTAAGAAATTTTAAACATCCGTCAAAAAGCATTAACAACAATCTACCTCTATCAACGGTAGACACATGAACCGTACTATACTGTTTATGTGCTAATTTACTATACATGCTTTTTCATCCTCCTGTTATAAAAACAACCACCAAAGTTAGTATCGTTTAATTTTCGAACTTACTTTAATGCTTTATTAAAACCCTAAAAAACCAATACATATCAACTACTTACCCTAGAGCCGCTAACGCGCTCGTTAAACTCTGTTGTTGAGACTGCAATCTAGAAGTCGTACTTTCTAGTCTTGCAAAACGTAGCGTTAAACTTTCCCTAATCTTATCTGTTTGCCTATCAAGCTGTGCTATTGCATTAGAGATATTCTCGATCTCACCATCATTTGAATCTATCGCAATATCAATCTGCCCACCCAACTTAGTATACTGATAGATAGTTCCATCAACACCGGCTAAAGCATCCGCGAAAGAGTTTAGTACTTCTGTTACACCAACAGGATCTGCTTCAACAGCATCATTAAATCCTATAACAATATCTACTGTACTTTCTTTATCAAAAGTTAAAGTCCCATCCCTATTTGTAAGAAGTCCTAAATCTGCCATAGAACTAATGGAAGTTCCATTTGTAGATGTTGCGCCAGCCATATCTAGTCTAAATGCTGATATAAAATCATTATCAGTTCGAGCTTTGGCTAACGTTCCAAAGACGTTTACAATCTTTGACCCATCCTGTGTTCTCTCAACGGTATTATTCTCATTATAATATTTTACGATCTCATTATAAGCATCAACAAACTCCTGAATATTATCAGCTGTAGTCTCAGCATCATTGCTAACAGTTATCGTAGCAGCCCCAGCATCCACTAAATTAAACGTAACTCCCGGAATTACATCTGAGATAGAAGCTGATGATCTAATAATACTTGTACCAATACCACCTAAGTTGAATTCAGAGTCAGTTGCCTGATCCGTAGTGCTAGCAACTGCTGTTAACTCTGCGGTAGTCCCTGACAAAGCTAAAGTCCCCTCATCTGTTCCACTTACAAGACTTTTGAATACAAGTCTATAATCAGGACTAGCATCAGTACCGATATTAATTGCGCTCGCTGTAACCCGTCCAGTTGCGTTAGAATCGGCATTAAAAGCAGTTACAAGGTCATTTAAAGTTGTTACGCCAGCAGTCGCCGTTTTTGTAATAACTACTTGTTCCGCACCAAGTCCTACAGTAACAGTAACATCCCCACCTAAAGTTGATGCGACGCTAGTATCACTGGAATAAGACTGATTAAATGATGACGTTGCAGTATCAGCGACAGAAACAACATTTATGGAGTAACTCCCATTTGTAGCTGCTGCTGAAGCTGTAGCAGTAACAGCGTCACTATTTGTAGTAGTTGCCTTCTTAGAGACTCCTCCACCATTGATAGTTCTAAACTTATCTATGATGTCACTAAGCGCAGTAATTTTAGACTTGAACTCGTCTAAGGACTCACTTTCAGCGGTTATTTCTTCGACCTGTTTCTTTCTAAGGTCGTTCTTGATTTGTTTTGCTTCTATTACTGCATCAATTAAAGATGCAGAATCAATGCCTGATGCTAGACCAGAAAACTGTGCTATTGCCATATATATCCCCATTCCATCGGGTTAACCTTCCCATCAGATCACATCCTGCGATCCTTAGATGAGCCTCACAACCACTTTTTTAAGAACACCTATAGATAGTATCGGGCAAATATACTTTAAACTTTAGAGTTTAGTCTTATGGAGGGAAATAAGTTATTTCTTCTGCTGGCTTAAACTTGATAAGGCTGTAGAATTAGAGTTCATTTTACCAACTGTTTCTTCTAGTTTGGCAAATAATTTCTTTAAATACTCTGTTTGCCGTTCAAGATTAGCATCCATATCTGCTAACCTCTTAGCAATACTGTCAGATTCTGTTTTATTAGATTTCTTAGCCTGTGCTAATAGCCCATCAAACGCAGTATAAGAATTAACAATCCCAGTAACAGAGGTAAACTTATCTGACAAGTCACTAAGCATAGATTGCACTTGTCCTGAATTTTCAGCCAACGCTTTTTTAAAAGTCTCCGCATTTAACTTAATGGATCCGTCTTTCTGGGTCTCAAGTCCAATATCAGCTAATATTTTAACCGTATCTCCCTCTCCGCCCTTAATCGACCTTAGACCGTTTCTTATACTATTTACTAGCTGATCATCGACTCTAGTTCTTGCCAAGTCACCATATGTATTGGCAGTACCACTATCTCCTTGGGTCTGAGTAATAGCGCTATTCGTTTTAACAAAAGACAATATCTCATTAAATGCGGTTACTACGTCAGTTAATCGTTTTTCTGTCTTATCGCTATCAGCCGAGATCCTAAGCGTTATCGGCTGACTAGTGACATCTTTAATTTCTAAAGAAACTCCTGGGAGTATATCATTTATTACATTCGTGGGCCTTGCAATTAGTCCTACTCCTTCGACCTCGACCTCAGCATCTTGAGCTTGAATTATTTGTTGGGACGTGAGCACACCTTCATTTGTAATTTCAGAAGAAACCTGAATATCAAGAGACCCTTTTTCTAAGCCAGTATCACTTGAATTAACTAGCAACTTGTATTGTGGATTTGAACTTGTACCAACATTTACTAATGAAGAAGAAACTTTATCTGGAAAAGCTTCACTAATATCTTGAGCAAGTTTAGATAGGGTTGTTGTAGAATCAACAGAAATAACTTTGGTCACCGCATTTGTCCCACTTCCTAAAGTAACCGAAACGCTGCCCGCACTAGCCATTGAAGGCGCAATTAATGAGTCCGTAGCTGGATATGTAGTATCAAACGAAGCACGCCCAGACCTTGCTAGTTGATTAACCTTAAGCGCTACAGTCCCAGTTGTAGCTGCTCCACTTACAGCACCAGATATTTTTGTTTCGTCACTACTAGAAATATTCTTAGATACTGCAGTACCTTGAATCGTAGAAAAACCTTTTAGAACATCGACTAAAGAAGCTAGCTTTTCTTTAAGCTTATCTAAAGCAGTATTCTCTACGTCGTTATTTGATATCTTATTTTTTAACGGAATCTGAGAGATTTTCCGCGACTCTATAGTCGATTCGATTATTGCATTGCCATCGATACCGGACGCAATTCCAGAAAAATTTATTCCCGCCATCTCCACTCCCTCAATTGAAGCTATATATTTAACATCCAGACACAAGAGTCCATGGACTTAAAGGCAATATTAGTACCAATCTATTAACACATTGAAATTACGGAATATAAGAAAATCTCACTAGGCAAGAATTGCCTGAGGCAAGTAAATTCTATCGTGATTTTAGAACGTCGAATTAAATAGCAAGCACTTTTTGTACTTGCTATTTATCTACCGATAAACATCCTAAACTCTCTGATCTATATGGATACCACTTAACTCAGAATCTTTGCTAGATGCTGGCGTAGTCCCCTTGTCAGGAAATGACCTAACAACCTCACCAGATTCCTTATCTAGAACTATAAAGTTTATTTTTCCCTTTGATGCATCTTCGGGTGAATCTGCGGAGAATCTAACTTTTGTTCCAGAATTTGCTCTAGAAAGCATTCTTTGCATTGATTGTGAAAGCACGGTAGCATCCGAGCTAGAGACTTCCACTTTGTTACTAATTTGCTCCACTTGCGCTTCCTGCGCCTGCTGTGGGTCCTTAACACTAACGGGGCCTACAGAGCGCGGTACTAGCGGGTCAAAGCCTACCTTTTCTTGTACACGCACTTCTTCCATGACTAAACCTAATTTGGATAACTATGCTAATTTTATATAAAGGAAAAACGTTAGATTATCTCAAGAACTAAGATAAAGTCGTTACAAATACAGATGATGTCCGAACATCAAGAGTGAGTACCGAGCTTAATCCTGCTCTTTCAACATCCTTCCATCCTTCCCACTCATCATCTTATACGGCAGGTTATGGAAAATACTTTAGGGGTTTGTGAGAAAAAAATTAAAATCTCAAGCAAGTAAGAGCCACCCTGTCTATTAGCGACTAGGGTGGCGTACCTTGGATATAGGAACTATCCTCATTCAGAGAGCCGCAAAAGCACCTCTTTAATTAAGGATTTTAGAGGGTTTTCTTCGGTTTGGGCCCCATAGACATTAATCTCCTGATAATGCTTTAACTGGCGAAACTCACTCAATTCTTCTTCAGACTCGAGAAGCTTCGCTGTAGCTTCCACATTTGTGAGTCTAAAATGGTATCCCTCCACTACCAAAAAATCTTCTTTGTCCTTCAGCAGCTGCTCTCTAAACTGCGCTCCTGCATAATCAGAATAGTCTTCATTATAGGGCAATGTAAACTGGACATTACGGGCAGCCTGAGCAAGGGCAACAGTCATTTGATCATCTGAAGGAAACCTTACAATCTGCTTAGGCCGCTCATAAGCCAAAGTAAATTTTGTGGTCACGAGAACAAATCGGGTACTGGGCTCATGCGCATTTTCCTGGCGCAGAACATAAGCCTCAAACTCCAAATCCCCACCGATTGGATTGTGGGCAAACTTTTTAACACCATGCCAGGGTAGATGTAATGCAATTCCTCTATCTGCATGCTCTTCTCCATCGACCATGATGTATGAACAATCACCAAACCCAAAGGTTAAGAACAGAAAGACCAGAGATAAAAATAGCACGAAAGGACTGGATTCTGAGCCTTCTTGAGATTGGAAAATTCGTAAAAGATTGAATATCCCATGAATGAGCCCAAAAAGGCCCACAAATAAGATTAAAGAACTAACCAAAACATGCGCACCCCACCCATCCGAATATCCGATGGATGCCTTCATCAGAAAAAAAACCAAAAGCACAATCATGTTCCACTTCCACGGCTTATTCACGTCAAGCTCCTAAAAACCGCTCAGACAACCAAAGGTGAAAAACCTTCAAATACTTGCTGAGATTTAAAAAAAGGCCATACGCCTTTCAAAAATCTCAATAAAATCGATCTTCTACCCGTTTTAAATGTTGATGGATTTCTACCACATTTTCATGCTAAATTCAAGTAACCTAACGGGTTTATTCCCTCACCCCTGCCCCTCTCCCAGAGTGAGAGGGGGAACAATGTAGATCACCCTCTACCTTTGGGAGAGGGTCCTGCCTGAGGTTTATCGAAAGGCAGGGGGTGAGGGAATGGAAATATCACTCCGGCTCCACTATTTAGTTGCCAGCTCATCGATTCTCTCACTCACATAATGTAACGCTGCATCCACATTTTTCACAATAACACTGTTAGCAATTCTTATTATATTCATCCCAATAGAATTTAAATACTCTTCTTTTTCTCTATCTCTCCTAGAAACTAAACTCGTTAAATGTATTCCACCATCCAATTCAATAACCAATCTAAGTTCATCACAATAAAAATCTACAATAAATTCTCCTATTTGATGCTGTCTACGGAATTTTAACTTTCTCCATCTTCTTCCTCGAAGCCTACTCCAAAATATGGCCTCAGCAGTTGTTTCACTTCTTCTGAGTTTCCTTGCAATCTCAATTAAGTTGAGGTGATTGCAATTTCCTCTAAAATTATATTGTTTTAAAGATTGGTGGGAATTTAATGGATTGTCTCTTTTATATTTAAACATTATGGCACCGAAATAATTCTAATAATAAACTTTATGTTATTATCGAATATTTAGTAGCAATGTTGCACTGAGACCTGCATTCCCTCACCCCTGCCCCTCTCCCAGAGGTAGAGGGGTACAAGTAGATCACCCTCGCCTCCTGGGAGAGGGTCCTGCCTTGAGTTTATCGAAAGGCAGGGGGTGAGGGAATGATGCTAATACTATAATTTAATTATTGCAAAACTCTCGTGACAAATCTTTTTCAAACAATCGTCATGAAAAGACATAATACTACTCCAG
>JBILFC010000178.1:0-6397 GCA_044351785.1 Bdellovibrionota bacterium | reverse complement strand
TCTCCTCCTCCAACCTGATAGTGCGCAAAAAGAGCTGCACCCAATGAACCACCAGCGTCCCCTGAGGCAGGCTGAATCCAAACATTATCAAAGATCTTCTCACTAATAATTTTGCCATTTGCTACACAATTAAGAGCCACACCGCCCGCTAAACATAAATTCTTCTCGCCAGTTGTTTTCCTAATGTGTCTCGCCATCCTAAGAACTGCGATTTCAGTTACATCCTGTACACTTCTAGCAAGATCCATTTCCCTTTGAGTAATTTCTGTTTCTGATGTCCGAGGAGGACCACCAAATAATTCATCGAATTTTTTAGATGTCATTGTCAGACCTTGACAGTAATTAAAATACTGCATGTCTAAACGATATGAACCATCTTCCTTAAGATCGATTAGATGATCTAAAATTAAATCTACATATTTAGGCTTACCATATGGCGCCAGGCCCATAACCTTATATTCACCTGAGTTTACCTTGAAGCCCGTATAATAAGTAATCGCACTGTATAGTAAGCCTATACTATGAGGGAAACGAATTTCTTCCTCGAGCGAAATTTTATTTCCTTTTCCAACTCCCCATGAAGTCGTAGTCCACTCACCCACTCCATCAATTGTTAAAATTGCAGAACTCTCAAAAGGAGAAGGGAAAAATGCGGATGCCGCATGGGACTGATGATGCTCTGGGTAGATTAAGGAACCATCATAATTTAATTCTTTCTTGATTAACTCCCCCATCCATAACTTTTCTTTAAGCCACAATGGCATAGCTTTTAGAAAGGATGTTAGTCCAGCAGGTGCAAACGCTAAGTAAGTTTCAAGAAGTCTTTCAAATTTCAACCAAGGTTTATCGTAGAAAGCAACCTCTTTAATATCCTCAATCTTTAAGCCAGCCTTATCTAAACAAAACTGGATAGCGTTTGTAGGAAAAGAATGGTCATGTTTAATCCTTGTAAAACGCTCTTCTTGAGCAGCGGCAATTATCTCGCCATCTTTTACAATACATGCAGCTGAATCATGATAAAAAGATGATATGCCCAGAATCGCCATGAGGAATAACTAAATAGCTTAAATGAAGTTAATTAAAGAAA
Source organism: Bdellovibrionota bacterium (assembly GCA_044351785.1). Lineage (GTDB taxonomy): Bacteria > Bdellovibrionota_C > UBA2361 > SZUA-149 > DAOLCO01 > JAIYCX01. Next base: position 5,310 of record JBILFC010000178.1, on the reverse strand, counting down.
GAGTAATAGCTCAATTCCTAATTAAGACCAAATCAATAAAAACCTACAATACTCCTTGAGATACGACTCTCCAAGAACAACCCACCTCATTTTTACTTACTCCAGAAATCTCCAGATTCCACAGTCCGCTCGTAAGAGGAGTTTTAATATTAGCGGTCTTACTCTCTTCGTTAAAGTATAACACTTCATCTATAAGTTCTTCCCTTCCACTCCAACCTTCGATTCGAACCTCACTCGAAACAGGGAAAGTTCCGAGAGCCTTAAGTTCTGGCCCACCTACACCCTTAATTATTTCGAATGCATATCCCTTTTCAGTACCACACTTAAGCTCCGCAGATTTCTCATCATACCTTAATGCATCGTTATAAGGACTTGCACTTACGGGCTTTGAATAAACTGAGTTAGAATAATAAACTAAAAGGTAATTTATAACCCCAGTACTACACAACATGCCAATAATTATATAAGGCCAGAATGAAAACTTACTTTTACTCATAACTTACTAGGACCCAATAATTTAGCCGTTTTCTCACTTGTTATTTCAGATCCAATCAATTCAATCTTTAACTTAACTTCAGCCTTCCCATCAGATAAAATATCTTTGGAAAAGTTTAAGAATACAGGTAAATCTAGAAGTTCACCCGGAGCCACAACAAAGTTCTGCATTGGAGTCAACAAACCAATGTTACCATTATCTTCTACTAAAGATATTTTAAAGTTCTGCACATCCGATGACTTATTGGACACCCTCATTTTGTATTGATTAGAAATCTTTCCATCAGGCAATACATTAAATGCTTCTCCCTTAGATTCTCTGATTAAATCAAAATCATAAATCTTTCTTGCATTAAGAAAATATGCGAACAAAACTCCATACAGCATAAGAAGAACCAGATAGACCACCAATCTAGGCCTTAGAATTTTTCTAGCCCCGCCCAATAACTTCCTCTCTGTATCATACCGAATCAGACCTGGCTCCCTTCCAACTTTTTCCATTATTGAATCACAAGCATCAATACACTGAGCACAGTTTACACACTCAAGCTGAAGACCATTTCTTATATCGATTCCTGTAGGACATACCCTAACGCACAGCTTACAATCAATACAATCCCCGGCATGGAGATCAGACTTCTTACCTCTAGGCTCACCTCTAGTTTTATCATAGCCAATTACAAGCGAATCTTGATCAAGCATTACAGATTGAAACCTCGCATAGGGACAAAGCACAGTGCAAAACTGTTCTCGAAACCAACCAAACTCAAATGCCATTAAGCCCATTAGAATAATCATTACGGCAAATAAAGTAGGATTCTCTGATGGGTAATGAGTCATTACCTCAATCAATTTCTCTGAGCCTATAAAATAAGCCAATGCAGTATTCGCGATAACACTAGCAAGTAAGGCAGATAAAAAATGCTTTAATCCCTTTTTTACTACCTTCTCTAAATTCCAAGGTGCCGCATCCATTTTTCTTCTTTTATTGGCATCACCCTCGACTAACCTTTCAATCGGTCTAAAAAGAAATTCTAGGAATACAGTCTGAGGACAAGCCCAACCACACCACAATCTACCGAACAAAGCAGTTACAAGAAAAAGTGTAAGTGCTAATGCTCCCAAAGTAAGCATTAAAAAAATAGTATCAGTCGCCCAGAATTCAACCCCAAAGAATACAAACTTTCTTTCGGCTAAACCAAGATAAATTAAAGGCCTGCCATTAATCTTGATCCAAGGAGCTAACAGATAAAAGGCCATTAACAGATAAGCTACCAGCGTCCTAACTTTAAGAAACTTACCGAAAACTATTTCTGGATAAACCCACTTCCGTCTACCACCCTCTCCAATAGTATAAAGGGTATCCCGGTAAGACTCACCGGACTTCAGTAAGCTATCCTCACTCATATTTTATTTTCTTTCTACCAGCACACCTTCTTGAGGCTTAGCATTTGGAGGATTTTTTCCATTCAATGTCCACACAAATACTGTAACATCCTCAATATCATCTTGGCTCATCATGGTCTTCCAAGCAAGCATGCCTTTCTCTAATACGCCATTTTCAATTGTATATTTAATTTCTTTCAATGTACCGCCATGTATCCAATAATTATCTGTTAGATTAGGTCCAACCAAACCTTCTCCGTACATTCCGTGACAAGACATACACTTGCCTTGAAATATTTTTGCACCGGCCGAGATTCTATTTTCATCGCCTAACATCGCTTTAAGCTCAGCTTCTTGGTCTTCATCCTTTTCAGCACTACCCTCAACCCAAGCCTTTTGCTTCTCTGCTTGCTCCATTTCCAATGCTAAGGTTTCTTCTTGATTTAAACCTGGACCCACATGGTAATAAAGCACATAAACTACCCCAAAGATTGCCGTACCCCAGAATAGCCACTGCCACCAAAGAGGCAAATCATTATCGTACTCCTCTATCCCATCATAATTATGCTCTAGAAGCTCATCAACTTTTTTATCTTTATCACTCATAATATTACCTTAGAAATCTCATTAAATTATTAATCTTCTTCTAGCGGGAGCAAACTTGCCTCATCAAGGGTCTTAGAAGGAACTAAAACAAGCTTCCAAAACACCATAATGAACCCTAAAAAAAGGACCAAAGTGACTCCAAATCCAATCGAAGAAGCAATTTCTGGAATTAAATATCTCATAAATTTCTCCTTACTTAGAATTAATATCAGCGCCTAACTTCTGAAGGTAAGCTATCACTGCTATTATCTCCTTCTCTGAAGTATCCGCTTCTACATTTGCACCCTGACTCTTTAATTCTGAAGTTATTTTCTCAGCCTGAGATTTAAGATTCTCCTTAGCATTTGCAATATCTTCATCAGAGTATGGAACTCCTAAAGTCTTCATCACACTAAGCTTCGCAGATATTCCATCAGAATCGATCTTATAATCATAAAGCCAAGGATACTTCGGCATAATAGAACCTGCACTGGTACTGTTTGGTTCTCTCATGTGATTATAATGCCAAAAGTGAGGATACTTCCCTCCCAATCGGTGAAGATCAGGGCCAGTTCTCTTCGATCCAAATTGAAATGGGTGATCGTAAACAAACTCACCGCTCTTAGAGTACTCTCCATACCTAAGAACTTCATCTCTAAATGGTCTAACCATCTGAGAGTGGCAATTATAACAACCTTCTCTAATATAGATATCTCTACCTTCTAGCTCTAAAGGAGAATATGGTTTTACAGATGAAATTTGAGGGACATTCTCTCTAATTAAAGTTAGAGGAATAAACTCAAATGGTCCACCGATAAATACTGCTACAAGCACAAACACCGCAAAAATCATTGGCTTACCTTCAATTCTTCTATGCCAAGGAGTTGGGTGTGCTGAGTAATCTTCTTTATGATCTAGAGAAGAAACAGCCTTATGTACCGGATCACTTAAATCAGCTTTAGAAGCCTTAGCTAAACCAATTGTTTTAATGAAGTTAAATGCCATTAAAACCGTACCCGTAAGATACAAAGTACCTCCAATAAGCCTTCCTATGTAAAAAGGTTGAAGTCTTGTTACGGTTTCAATAAAGTCTGGATATTTTAATAGCCCTTCTGGAGTTATTGCTCTCCACATTAGACCCTGAGTAATCCCCGCTGCCCACATAGAAGTAACATAAAGTACGATACCAATTGTAGCGGTCCAGAAGTGAGCGGTAATTAATGTTTTGCTCCAAAACTCAGTTTTCCAAAGTCTTGGTACTAGATAGTAAATCAATGCAAACGCAACAAATCCATTCCACCCTAAAGCTCCACTATGAACGTGACCTATAGTATAGTCCGTGTAATGCGTTAGCGCATTAATCGACTTAATCGCCATCATAGGTCCTTCAAAGGTACTCATTCCGTAGAATGTAATACCTACCACCATAAATTTTAAAACTGGATCTTCTCTTAATTTATCCCATGCACCCCTCAAAGTTAGAAGTCCGTTGATCATACCACCCCAAGACGGAGCAATTAGAATTACAGAGAAAACCACACCCATTGTTTGTGCCCAATCTGGAAGAGATGAATTCAATAAATGGTGTGGCCCTGACCAAATATAAAGAAAAATTAAAGACCAGAAGTGGATAATAGACAATCGATATGAATAGATAGGTCTATTCGCTGCTTTAGGCACGAAGTAATACATTAAACCTAAGAAAGGAGTAGTTAAGAAAAAGGCTACTGCATTATGTCCATACCACCACTGAACTAAAGCATCTTGAACTCCTGCATAAATCGAATAACTCTTAAACATTGAAACTGGTAAGGCAAGAGAGTTAACAATGTGAAGCATAGCAACGGTAATGATAGTAGCCATATAAAACCACAGAGCTACATACAAATGCTTTTCTCTTCTCTTAACTACTGTACCGAAAAAGTTAACTGCGAAAGCTACCCAAATTAAAGTAATTGCAATATCAATTGGCCATTCAAGCTCAGCGTACTCCTTGGAAACTGTTATACCAAGAGGCAATGTAACCGCAGCGGAAACTATAATTAACTGCCATCCCCAAAAATGAATATTGCTAAGTAAGTCTGAGAACATTCTTGCTTTAAGAAGTCTCTGAGAAGAATAATAAATACCTGCAAATATGGTATTACCAGCAAATGCAAAGATGACCGCATTTGTGTGAAGTGGTCTTAGTCTTCCGAATGTTAACCAAGGAAGATCAAAGTTTAAAACTGGAAAAGCGAGCTGCCCTGCGACAATAAGCCCCACTAGCATACCAACCACTCCCCATAGTATGGTAGCCATTACAAACTTTCTAACTACAGCATCATTATAACTGAATGTATCTACGCTCTCGCTCATGGTTCACCTTGATTTATTTTTCGATAGGCTAGATTGTATATGATGTCGCACTATCTGTGAAGATCTAGATTAAATTAATAAAGTTTAATGTTTAATTATAGATTAAACTACCCACTTTACATAATTCTCACGCATTAGAATCGTCGAAGTACTCCGAATCAATTTATTAAATCGGCTAGTAATTTCATCCATTATCAGATTGTACTCACTATAACTCTCGACATGAACCTCTAACTCCAAATTACAAGAACCTATCTGCCTTATAAAGCACGTAATCTTTGGATGCATATTGCAATAATCTTCTAGCTCCTTCTCTTCCTTCAAACTTCTATAATTTAATAGAAGTTGGCTTTTGAATAGCGTAATTCCAAGTTTATCTGTCTCAATATTTGCCTTATAACCCAAAACTATCCTATCTTTTTCTAGATTATCTAATTTTCTTTTCACCACTCCATCAGTGACACTTAAATCTCTAGCTAAATCACT
>JBILFC010000272.1:0-4112 GCA_044351785.1 Bdellovibrionota bacterium | reverse complement strand
TAAACTATAAAGTCTTAATTAAATTCACAACCGACTTAACCCCTCTTATATCTTTAGCTATCTCCGAAGCCAACTCCTTATCAGCAGCGCTATAAGCATTACCAGTAAGAGTTACAACTCCAGCATTCGTCTTAATACCTAAATCTCTAACATTTAGACTTCTCGTAAAGTTTAAACTTGCAGTCACCTTTGTATCAATCCAAGCATCAGAAATTTCCTTACCCGCAGTATCAACCACGTCTCCAGCATTACTACTAACCTTATTCATATCAACAGAACCGATCTTCGCCCTTTTCTGAGAAATGGATACCACGTTATTTGTTACTCCCCATACTCCTGATGTCTTAAGAGCTAGCCTTTCAGCAAGTTCTTTCTGAGCTGGCAAAGGCACTTCACCGGAAAGAGTCACAATCCCATTTTCTGTATTTACATGTACACTGGTACCCGGCACACCATTACTCCATAAAAGTCTAGACTTAACTCTTGCTGTCGTTGTAGCATCATTAATTCTCTGACTCATCGAATTTGTTTTTTTAACAAATAACTTGTCTTCGTCAACTTTTATATTATTGACTACTCCATTAATCCCCTCTACATTCTTGGCGATTTCTTCTGCCAAGCTCTTTTCCGCATCCGAACTCACTTCTCCGGAAATTACTGCCACATGATCTTTTACTTCCGTCTGAATTTCATAATACTCAAGAACATCATTAAACCCAATTCTATTGGAGATTGCAATCTCTCTCCACTCATCTGATAACTTATCTAAGGCAAACGCACCTGAAGCTGGCAAAATTGATGCCGCTATCAATAATATTCCTAATTTCTGCTTTCTTATTTTCATTTTTTCCTTTTGCTAAAATAAATAACAAAAAAGAAATAACTCAGTTACAGAGTAACGCCCATGACAAGCATCATGTTAATAAGGATTAAGTAAAATTATGAATTAAAGTCACTTAGATGCGCCTGATAATCCTCAATAGAGCATTTTATGACTTCTAAAGCCTCTTCCCTGCCGTACTCTGCATCAAGATCAACCCCGCTCGACTCCTCACCTGGCTTTAGTTTATATGTAAGGAAATAATGCTTAATTCTATCTCTTACACTTTTTGGAATTTCATTAATATCCCTAAATTTTCCAGATATCGCATCATCCTTTAGGACTGCGATTATCTTATCATCTGCCTCACCTTCATCTATCATTCTCAGACCTCCAACCGGAATAGCCTGAACTAATATATCACCTCTTGGAATATTCTTCTCACACAATACTAATATATCTAGGGGATCCCCATCTCCCTTAGGAATATTCTTTCCACTTTTTTTACTAGCATAGCTAGCGATCTTCTCCGCGCAAAATGTTCTAGGAATAAATCCATATAAAGCTGGACAAAAGTTACTAAAAAGCTGAGGCCTATCGACCTTCAATAATCCAGTATCCTTATCAACTTCATACTTAACAGAATCTGATGGAACGATTTCAATATAAACTGTACATATATCCGGAGCAGATTCTCCAATAGATACACCATGCCAAGGATGAGATTTAAATAACTTACCTTCTTTATTCATATAGTATATGTAATCTAATTATTTTTATCTATTCTTTCACCTTTTATAAAACAAAGCTAGGGTTTATAATACTGCCAGATATGTCCATAATCCTCACCCACAATATTGCCCGTATCGGCATCCTCATGTTGGCATTTATTACAGGCTCTAACTACCTAGTCATGAAGCTAGTGGTCGCTGAAATGTCCGCATCCTCCACCATAGTATGGCGTTTTATCTTTGCGACTATTTTCTTATTACCGTTTATTCGGAGTGCAGATGGGATTAAGAATAAACAACTATGGTTAAAGGGAGGAGGTACTGGAATTATACTTGGAGCTGCCTTAAGTTTTCTCGCAGCCGCTTTAATTTATGCGGGTTCAGGAGAAACTTCATTCTGGGTTAGCTCAGATGCTGCTTTTGTACCCATACTTTCATTTTTTTTATTTAAGAAAATACCTTCTCGAAGGACTATCCTAGGAACAGTTTTAGCTTTAATAGGCCTTGGATTACTTTCAATCACTCATGGACTAGAATTTAGAGAAGGCAGCATTCTTGGAATTATTTCTGCGATTTTCTTTGCCATCTGGTTAATTGCTCTTAGCCACATAGCAAAAGGTTATAACGCTCTATCCCTAGGAATAGTTCAGGTATGTAGCGCACTGATAGTAACATTAATTTTTAGTTTATCTATAGATAGCTTCTCTTTCCCCAATTCAGTAAACACTTGGCTAAGCTGTATATACCTTGGATTTATAGGGACAGGTTTTAGATTCGTTACTCAGTCGTATCTACAGCAGAAAGTGAATGCTACTGACACAGCGCTACTTTACCTTATAGAACCTGTAATTGCTGCGGTCCTAGGGTACATATTTCTTACAGAATTATTAACTTGGCCCCAAATTGGAGGATGTATCTTAATCCTATTTGGCGTTGGCATCTCTCAGATTAACATCGAGAGTGAAATTGAATTAACTAATTAATCTACGCCCTACTTAGGGACTTTATTTTATTTATAAATATGCTAGGTTCCACCACAAATTATATGAATAATCCACCTATCAGTCATTTATGAAAAATCTTAATTCGATCACTATCTTAGGCTCATCATCAGGAAGAAATGCAGGAGATGCTGCGCTTTTATCAGGAATCATGGACTGCATAGATAATGCTTGCGGGAGAAAAGTTAACTTCGAGATCCCAACCTATAGGCCCCCTTACATACTAAATAACTACGAAAACAATGCAAAACCAGTTAGCATGCTACCATGGCATGGGACTGTTGGAATGCTTGGTCTTCCTACTTACTCTTCTATTCAAAGAAGCAAACTGACTATTATATATGATGCAATGCTTTTTGATAGGAAACTTTTTAATCCTCTAACTAACTATATGTCCTCTGCTTGGCTTTATCTTAAGCACCTTAAGAAATCTGGAAACCTTGTAGGATTTTATAACGTTGGAGCAGGTCCAGTTGATACAGATTGGGGTAAGAAAATGCTTCGTGAGTTAGCAGAGATCGCTGACTTTATTACAGTTAGAGAAATTGATTCTTACAACCTACTGAAAGACTTCGGAATTGATGAAGACAAAATGCTAATCACGGCAGACAATGCAATTCCTATGAGACCTTGCTCAGAGGAAAAGATCAAAGAAATTTTCTCTGAAATAAAACTAGACATGAATCAGGAAATCTTAGCTATTAATATTAATAGCTACCTAAATTCCTGGGCTGGACTTAATCAAAAAACTCTCTCAACAGAAGAATTTATTGATACATATGCAGATGCCATAAATACCTTCTTAGATGAGAAGAAAGTACCAGTACTATTTGTGGCTACCCAGCATTCAGACGTTCCAGTCACTACACAACTTATGGATAAAGTTACATCTAAATACGGTAAAGCATTGTTCTCTAATGTGAATTACAATCACCACGACGTAAAAGGCGTATTAAGTAAAGTCTCTATGTTATTCGGAATGAGACTACACGCAAACATTCTTGCGACATCTGCTTTAACTCCAGCAGTTGCTTTAGTATTTCAGAAAAAAGTTGAAAGCTATTATAACCTACTTGGACTACCTAACAACATTATGTCTTTTGCGAATTTCTCTAAAGAAACTTTGCTAGACAAACTCAATTATGGTTGGAACAATAGATCAGAAATAAGAAAACAACTTACGAATATAATTCCAACGCTTTCCGAAGAAACTGCCAAGTCCGCTGAAATTGTAGCTGCGATAGATAGAGGTGAAGATTTTAGAGCTGTGCTTAGAGAACTGAAAACTAAGCAGCCTCAAAAATTAGTTTCCAACAGCTAGAAAGCAGAATACACATTCTAGAAATAATTGAGCTATCCTAATTGCTTAGCTATGCTGACACTGCTAGCCTAAACAAAGCTGGTTTTCTAAGGGAAAGATCTATTGGGGCTCTCGTTCCTCTCTTGGATGAGTATGCATATACTCACTGGGAGAGGAACGATTTCCTCTCTCTACCTTAATACTTGTCGCATTAAGGTAGAGCCGTAACATGTTGTTGGGCTAGCGGGAATGATGGAGTA